>JBOHQB010000427.1:0-10091 GCA_050731995.1 Candidatus Rokuibacteriota bacterium | reverse complement strand
CGTTCGTGCTGCCGCCGATCGCCATGTCGGCGCGAATGGCATTGTCGAACGCCTGCTCGGTGAGGATCCGTGACGGCTTCAGGCCCTCGCGCGCGAGGTCCACGGCGCGGCGCCCCGACTGCTCGGCGAGCGCGAGCCGCCGAGAGTCCGGCGCCGGGATCGCCGCGTTGCCGGGCAGCGTCATGCCGAGCGCCTCGGCGATCGAGGCCATCGTGGACGCGGTGCCCATCACCATGCAGTGGCCCGCGGAGCGCGACATGCACGACTCGGCCTCGCACAGCTCCTCGTCGGTGATGCGGTCGGCGCGCCGCTCGGCCCAGAGGCGCCAGAGATCGGTGCCCGAGCCCAGCTCCTCGGCGCGCCACATACCGCGGAGCATCGGTCCGCCGGTGACCATGACGGCCGGGACGTCGGCCGACGCCGCGCCCATGAGCATCGCGGGCGTCGTCTTGTCGCAGCCGGAGAGCAGGACGACCGCGTCGAGCGGGTAGGCGCGGATGCACTCCTCGACGTCCATCGCCATGAGGTTCCTGAACAGCATCGCCGTCGGCTTCATGAGGACCTCGCCGAGCGAGATCGTCGGGAACTCGAGCGGCAGGCCCCCGGCGGACCACACCCCGCGCTTGACCGCCTCGGCGACCTGGCGCAGGTGAGCGTTGCAGTTCGTCAGCTCGGACCAGGAGTTGGCGATGCCGACGACGGGGCGGCCGTCGAAGACGAGGTCGCTGAACCCCTCGGCCTTCAGCCACGCGCGATTGGCAATTCCGTCGAGGTCCTGGCGGCCGAACCAGTTGCGGCTCCTGAGCGGGTGTGCTGTCATTGGGCCCTCCGAGAGGACTGATTATAGAGGAGTGCGGGAGGCGACATGCGGCTCAGCAGCAAGGTGGCGATCGTCACGGGCGGCGGAAGCGGAATCGGGCGTGGCATCGTGCTCGCGATGGCGCGCGAGGGAGCGGACATCGCGATCCCCGATATCCAGGTGCTCAACGCCGAGAAAGTCGCCGAGGAAGTGAAGGGATTGGGCCGCAGGGTCATCGCGATGAAGACGGACGTGACGAGCTCCGCCGACGTCAAGGCGATGGCCGACCGCGTCCGGGACACCTTCGGCAAGATCGACGTCCTCGTGAACAACGCGGGCATGGCGGCGCCGCCGGGCATGCCGTTCACGAACAACACGGAAGAGGACTGGGACCGTGCCTTCGCCGTCAACACGAAGTCGGTCTTCCTCACGTGCAAGGCCATCGCGCCCCACATGATCGAGCGCAAGTCCGGCGCCATCGTCAACATCGCCTCGATCGCGGGGCCGCTCGCCGCGCCGACGATGCCGGCGTACTCGGTCGCCAAGGGAGGGGTCATCACGTTCACGCGCGTGCTCGCCAAGGAGCTGGCGGTGCACGGCGTGCGCGTCAACGCGATCTGTCCGGGCGTGCTCTGGACCGACTTCTGGCAGAAGCTCGCCGCTCACATCGCCGAGACGAACCCGGCGTTCAAGGGTATGACGCCGCGCCAGGTCTTCGACAAGCGCGTCGCGGACGTCACGCCGATGAAGCGCGAGCAGCACCCCGAGGACATCGGCTGGGCCGCGGTCTTCCTCGCCTCCGACGAGGCACGCAACATCACCGGCCAGTCGCTCAACGTCGACGGCGGATGTGTGATGTGGTAGTGCGAGCCGCAGCCCGTTCGACGGGCGAGGCGAGCCCTTCAATCAAGACGTGCGAGCCATAGGGTGACGCGAGCATGAACTTCGACTTCACCGAGCGCGAGGAGGCCTTCCGCAAGGAGGTCCGCGCGTGGCTCGAGCGGAATCTTCCGGACGACCTCCGCGGCAAGGCCTTCGCTTCCTCGCGCGCCGACCGGGACGAGGTCGCGCGGCTGCGCGCGTGGCAGAAGCAGATGCACGCGGCCGGCTACGTCGGCATGGACTGGCCCAAGGAGTTCGGCGGCCGGGGTGCGCCGATCACCGAGATGGTGATCCTCTATCAGGAGATGGCGCGCGCCGAGTCACCGCAGCTCGTCAACCGTGGTGGCGTGTCCATCCTGGGCCCGACGCTCATGAAGTACGGGGCGCCCGCGCAGCAGCGGCGATTCTTGCCCAGGATCTTGCCGGCGGACGACCTCTGGTGTCAGGGATTCTCCGAGCCCAACGCGGGCTCCGATCTGGCCAATCTGCAGACGCGCGCGGTCCTGGAAGGCGATCACTTCGTCGTCAACGGCCAGAAGGTATGGACCTCCATGGGCCACGTCGCCGACTGGTGCTTTCTGCTGGTCCGCACCGACCCGAGCGCCGCCAAGCACAAGGG
This sequence comes from Candidatus Rokuibacteriota bacterium, assembly GCA_050731995.1. GTDB lineage: Bacteria > Methylomirabilota > Methylomirabilia > Rokubacteriales > CSP1-6 > JBOHQB01. The sequence continues at coordinate 7,791 of JBOHQB010000427.1, read as the reverse complement.
CATCTCGTTCCTCCTGGTCGACATGAAGACGCCGGGGATCACGATCCGGCCGCTCCGGCAGATCACCGGAGAGGCGGAGTTCAACGAGGTCTTCTACGACAACGTGCGCGTTCCGCAGGAGAATCTGGTCGGCAAGGTGAACGAGGGCTGGTCGGTCGCCATCGGCGCGCTCGCGTACGAGCGCGATCTGCTGACCTTCATCCGGCACATCTCGCTCAAGAACGCGCTGCACCGGCTCGTCAAGCTCGGCCGCGAGCGCGGCAAGTTCGAGGACGCGCTGTTCCGCCAGAAGATCGCGGGCCTCTGGATCGGCGAGCAGGCGCTCGCGCTCAACGGCTACCGCTCGCTCACCAAGATTCTCCGAGGCGGCGCGCCGGGTCCGGAGGGCTCGACCTCGAAGCTCTTCTGGAGCAACCTCGACACGGAGCTGGCCGCCACGGCCAGTGAGGTTCTCGGACCCTACTCTCAGATCAAGCACGGCTCCCCGCGTGCGGTGGACGACGGGCAGTGGGAATTCTACGAGCTGCTCGCGCGCGGCAGCGGCATCCGCGCCGGGACGACGGAGATCTTGAAGAACATCCTGGGCGAGCGCGTGCTCGGACTGCCGAAAGACTGAGGCGGGGAGCCCCGCGCTTGGCGGCGAAGCCCGAGACTCACTACGCGCGCAGCGGCGACGTCAACATCGCCTACCAGGTGGTCGGCGAAGGGCCGCGCGATCTCGTGCTCGTCCCCGGCTGGGTCTCCAACATCGACACGTTCTGGGAAGAGCCTTCCATCGTCCGATACTATCAGCGGCTCGCGTCGTTCTCGCGGCTGGTCCTCTTCGACAAGCGGGGCACCGGACTGTCGGATCGTGTGAGCGACGTGCCGAACCTCGAGACCCGGATGGACGACGTGCGCGCGGTCATGGACGCGGTGCACTCGCCGCGCGCGGCGCTTTTCGGCATCTCCGAGGGCGGGGCGATGTGCCTGCTGTTCGCGGCGACCTATCCGGAGCGGACGACCGCTCTTGTCACGCACGGCTCCTTCGCTCGCCGGACCTGGGCGCCTGACTATCCGTGGGGACCGACCAAGGAGGAATTTCTACGATTCGTGGAGGGAGCGGTCCGGGATTGGGGCGGATCCGTCGGGCTCGAAGCTCGCGTGCCGAGCATGGCTCACGATCCACGGTTCCGGGAGTGGTGGGGCCGCTGGCTTCGTTCGAGCGCCAGCCCGGGCGCCTACCGCGCGCTGATGCAGATGAATGCCGAGATCGACGCCCGTCACGTCCTGCCGGCCATTCGCGTTCCGACACTCATCCTGCACAGGGTCGGCGACAAGGCCGTCCCGGTCGAGGCAAGCCGCTACATGGCGGAGCAGATCCCCGGGGCGAAATACGTCGAGCTCGCGGGCGACGATCACCCGCCGTGGGCCGGCAACGCCGATACGGTGCTCGACGAGATCGAGGAGTTTCTCACGGGCGTGCGTCGGGGACCGGAGCCCGATCGCGTGCTCGCCACGGTGATGTTTACCGACGTGGTGGACGCTACCCGGAAGGCCTCGGAGCTCGGCGACGCACGCTGGAAGGATCTGCTCGGCGCCTATCACGGGCTCGTGCGCGAGCAGCTGGCCCACTTCCGCGGCCGCGAGCTCGACACGGCCGGCGACGGCGTCCTGGCCGCCTTCGACGGGCCGGCTCGCGCCGTGCGCGCGGCCAGCACGATCAGTACCGAGGTGCGTCGTCTCGGCCTCGAGGTCCGCGCCGGGCTCCACACCGGCGAGTGCGAGGTGATGGGACCCAAGCTCGGCGGGATCGCGATCCACATCGGCGCGCGTATCGCGTCGCTGGCCAAGGCTGGTGAGGTGCTCGTGTCGAACACGGTCAAGGATCTCGTCGCGGGTTCGGGCCTGGCGTTCCAGGAACGTGGCGCCCACGCGCTCAAAGGCGTCCCGGGCGAGTGGCATCTCTTCGCGGTCGACACACACAACTCGGCGCGGAACTGAGGGAACCATGAGCGACCTGCTCTACGAGGTGAAGGACAAAGTCGCGACGATCACGCTGAACCGTCCCGACAAGCTCAACGCCTTCACCGGCGACATGATCGAGGCGTGGGCGGGGTCGCTCGCGGCGGCCCAGGCCGACGATTCGGTGAACGTCGTCGTCGTCACCGGCAACGGGCGCGCCTTCTGCTCGGGCGGCGATGTGGGGCGCATGCGCGCGGCCGACGCGGCGCCGTCTGCGCTCGACGGCAAGAACACCCTGTGGGAGGGCGTCCACCGGGTGCCGAAGGCGCTGGAAGCGATGGACAAGCCTGTGATCGCGATGGTCAACGGCCTCGCCGTCGGCGCCGGCATGGGCATGTGCGTCATGTGCGACGTGCGGATCGCGGCCGAGTCCGCGCGCTTCTCGACGGGCTACGTGCGCGTCGGCCTCGTCCCCGGCGACGGCGACACGTATTTCCTGCCGCGCCTCGTCGGCGCCGCGAAGGCGCTGGAGCTGCTCTGGACGGCGGACTTCGTCGAGGCGGCGGAGGCGCTGCGCGTCGGGATCGTCCAGCGCGTCGTTCCCGACGCGGCATTGCAGGAGGCGACGTACGCCTTCGCGCGGCAGATCGCCGACGGGCCGCAGATCCCGATCCGGATGATCAAGCGGCTCGTCTACCAGTCGCTACGGCTGGACCTCCGCACGCACTTGGATCTCGTCTCGTCACACATGTCGATCGTGCGCCAGACGGCGGACCACGCTGAGGGCGTCGCCGCCTTCAAGGAGAAGCGCCCGCCGAAGTTCCGCGGGCGCTGACGCGCCCGGAACGCTAGCGAGGCTGCAGCACCATCTGGGTCTGGGTCACCTGCGCGAGGAGGCGGCCGCTCGCGTCCGTCACGCGCGTCTGCCAGACCTGAGTCGTCTTCCCGCGGTGCAGCGGCACGGTTTCGGCGCGGATCACGCCCTCGCTGACGCCGGCGAAGAAGTTGGTCTTGGACTCGAGCGTCGTGGTTCCCGCGCCCGGCGGCAGGTTGACGAAGGTCGCCGTCGCGCCGACGGTGTCGGCGAGCGCCATGATCGTGCCGCCGTGAAGCCGCCCGCCGATGGTCGTGAGGTCCGGGCGCACGGTCAGCTCCGCGACGAGGCGGTCGCGCGTCGCCTCCACGAAGCGCAGGCCGAGCAGCTCGGGCAGACAGCCCTTGTGCTTCGCGGTCAGCGCGGCGGGGTCGATCGGTCCGTCGGTCACGTTGTCCTCCTGAACACTCAGACGGCGGTGTAGGCGCGGTACTCCATCTGCGCCGCGATCTTCTCGCGCGCCGCCGCTCCCCACCACTTCTCCACGAGATAGAGCCCGAGGTCGAGCGACGAGGCGACGCCGCCGGCCGTGACGACGCGCCCCTCGTCCACGATCCGTTGGTCGCTCACCACCTCACGGCAGAGCGGCCGGAGCGTGTCGAGGGCCCGGTGATGCGTCGTCGCGCGAAGCCCGTGCAAGTAGCCGGCGGCGCCGAGGAGCAGTGAGCCCGTGCAGACCGACGCGAGCGGGCGCGTGTCGCCCCACGTCCTGAGATAGTCGACGAAGCGCGCGTCGTTCATCAGCGTGCGCGTGCCGAAGCCGCCCGGAACGAAGAGCAGATCGAATCCCGCCAGGTCCTCGTAGACGGCGTCGGGACGGACGCGGAGGCCCGAGTCGTCCACGATCTCCTTCTCGGTGCCGATGATCCGCACGCTCACGCCGTCGTCGATCTCCATCGGAGCGAGACGTCGGAGCGCGTCGTAGACGCCGATGAGGTCGAGGAACGTCAGGCGCGGGAAGGCGAGGAGCGCGATCCGCCGCGGGGCGCTCACGGCAGCGGCGCCACGCCCGCCTTGTGACGCTGGGCCAGGGCCTGATAGCCCTCGGGGTTCGCCTTCACCCAGAACTCGGCGGGCGTGCCGGCGACGGGGCCGCGCACCTTGGCCGGCGCGCCCAGCGCGAGCATCCCGTCCGGGATCTCGGTGCCCGGCGTGACGAGCGAGCCCGCGGCGATCATCGCGCGCACGCCGATGCGGGCGCCGTCGAGCACCGTCGAGCCGTTGCCGATGAGACATTCTTCGCCGAGCGTCGCGGCGTGGATGACGCAGGAGTGGCCGATGGTGGCGCCGGCGCCGACGTCCACGCCCGAACGCGGTGTCACGTGGATGACGGCGCAGTCCTGGACATTGGCGCCGCGGCGGATGACGATCGGGTTGAAGTCGCTCCGTAGAACGGCGTTGTACCAGACGGATGCGCGCTCCTCGATCGTGACGTCGCCGATGATGACGGCGGTCGGCGCGATGAATGCAGTCGGGTGGATCACGGGATGCTTGCCCTCGAAGCTGAACAGTGGCATGGGCTGGACCCTCGCAGTAGACTCGACTTGACCTCCGCATCTTACTGCGAAACCCGGAGCGAGGAGCCCCGATGACGCACCCACGGATCGCCGCCGTCGCCACCGCGGTGCCCACGCACCGGTTCACCCAGGCCGAGCTGCTCGCGATGGCGGGGTACGGCGACGAGCGTCGCCGCGGCTTCTTCTCGGCGAGCGACATCGCGGGCCGCCACCTCTATATAGACCCGGCGAGCTTTCGTCCGAACGAGACGGTGGACGAGCTGAACGAACGCTTCACCCGCGGCGCGCTCGAGCTGGGGGAGGCCGCGGGGCGGACGGCGCTCGCGCGGGCGGGCTGGACGCCGGGAGAGGTGGACTTCCTCGCGACGACGACATGCACCGGACGGATGACGCCGAGCCTCGACGCACACCTGATCGCGCGCTTAGGCTGCCGGCGAGACATCCAGCGGGTGCACGTCGGCGACACGGGCTGTGCCTCGGCGATGGTCGCGCTCCAGCAGGCATGGAACCATCTGCGTGCCTTCCCGGGTCACCGGGCGCTCGTCGTCGCCGTCGAGATCTGCTCCGCGGCCTACTTCCTCGACGACCGCCTGGAGAGCGCCGTCGCCCACGCGATCTTCGCCGACGGCGCCGGCGCGGTCGCACTCTCGACGGCCGGCCCGGGCCCGGCGATCGTGGAGCACCGGACGATCTTCCGCTCCGAGCACCTGCCCGCGATGGGCTTCGAGTATCCGGGCGGGCGGCCGCGCGTGGTGCTGTCCAAGGACGTGCGCCGGATCGGCGCCACGATGATGGGCGAGATGGCGCGCGCGCTGATGGAAACGCAAGGGCTCAAGCCGAACGACGTCCGCCACTGGGTGCTCCACTCGGCCGGCCGCCGAGTCCTCGACCGCGCCCGTACGCTCCTCGATCTCACGGACGCCCAGATGGCCCACGCGCGCGGGGTGCTGCGCGAGTTCGGCAACATGTCCTCGGCGACGATTCTGTTCGTGCTGGAGCGGCTGCTGCGCGAGGAGACGCCCGTCCCCGGTGACTGGGGGGTCATGATTGGCCTCGGCCCCGGCTTCGCCGCCGAGGGCGCGCTTTTACGATGGTAGTGCGAGCCGCAGGCCGTTCGACGGCCGAGGCGAGCCTGTGATCAAGAGGATGGAACGCCTTTCCGACGGGCGCGAGCTGCTCGACGGTGCGCTGACTCGGGCGGCGCGCGCGGCGACGCTGGCCGATGTGGACCGGCTCAACGCCTGGTTCGGCGGCTACGCGTTATCGCTGCGCGCCATGCGTCGCCTCGCCGGGCGTGTGCCCGCCGAGCGCACGCTCGTCGTCGCCGACGTGGGTGGCGGGCGCGCTGACCTCGCCGTGCGCATCGTGCGCTGGGCGCGTCGCGCGGGCCGCCGAGTGCGAATTCTCGTCGTCGACCGCGACGCCGAGACGCTCGCGCTCGCCGCGGACGCGTGTCGCGCATACCCGGAGATCGTGCTGCTCCGCGGCGACGCGACGGCGCTGCCGCTCGGGGACGGGCGCGTGGACGTCGCGGTTGTCGCGCTCACGCTCCATCACCTCGAGCCGGACGGTGCGGCGGCGTGCCTCGCGGAGATGACGCGCGCCGCGCGGCTCGGCGTCGTCGTCAACGACCTCCTGCGCGGCTATCTGACACTCGGGCTCGTGTGGCTTGTCACGCGCGCCCTCGGGATGCATCCGGTGTCGTGCCACGACGGGCCCGTGTCCGTCCGCCGCGCCTACGCGCCCGCCGAGCTGCGTGCGCTCGCGGGAAGGGCCGGCGTGGCGCGCGTCGCGCTCAGGCGCCACGCGCTGCTCGGCCGGCTCGTGGCGGTGCTCGCGTGACGGAGGCGAAGAGGATGATGCGGGTCGATGTCGTCGTCGTCGGCGCGGGGCCTGCCGGCGCCGCGGCCGCTATCTTATTGACCGAGCGCGGCCTCGCGGTCACCGTGCTCGACCGTGCCGAGCTCCCCCGACCGAAGATCTGCGGCGAGTATCTGAGCCCGGAGGCCGCGCGCGTGCTCGACCGGCTGGGCGTGCTCAAGACGCTGGACACGGCGGGCGCCGCCCCGCTCGCGGGCATGCGCATCACCGCGCCGGACGGCACCGTGCTCGTCGGGCGCTATCGCGCCGTCGGCGCGTTCCGGCCGTACCGCGAGCACGCGATGGGCGTGGAGCGCGCCACGCTCGACTCGGTCCTCGCCGAGCGTCTCCGCGCGCTGCCGGTGGACTTCCGCGAGCGCGCCCGCGTGACCGACGTCCTGCTCGACGGCGACCGCGTCATCGGCGTGAGCGGTGTGGACGCGGAGGGGGCGCCGCTGACGCTGCGTACGCCGCTCGTGATCGCCGCCGACGGCCGCCACTCGACCGTGGCCCAGCGGCTCGGCCTGCGCCGTGCGCACCGGCTGCGGCGGATGGCGCTCGTCACCTACGTCTCCGGTATTCCGGACTGTCGCGACTTCGGCGAGATCTTCGTGGACCCGCCGGACTACGCGATCCTGAATCCGCTGGCGCCCGACCGGATCAACCTGAGCCTCGTAGTTCCGCTCGACGACGCGGCGCCGTGGAGCGGTCGCCTGGAGACCTTCTTCCGGGCGCGCGCGCGCCAGCTCCCGCACCTCGCGCGTCGCCTGGCCGGCGCGCGGCAAGAGGCGCCGGTGCGCGCGCTGGGTCCGCTCGCATACCGTGTGGACGAGCCGCGCGTCGGCGGCGTGCTGCTGGTGGGTGACGCGGGAGGTTTCTACGACCCGTTCACCGGCGAGGGGATCTTCACCGCGCTCCGCTCTGCGGAGCTGGCGGCCGATGTGGCGGCGCACGCGGTTCGGGACGGCGACGTCTCGGCGCGGGGACTCGCCGTCTATGCGCGGGAGCGCCGCCGGACCTTTGCCGGCAAGGCGCGTGTCACCCGCGCGCTGCAGCTCCTCATCCGCCGCCGGGCCCTCGCGAACGTCGCGGCGCGCGCCCTCGCGGCGCGGCCGGCGCTGCTCGACGCCGTGCTCGGCGTCATCGGCGACTTCGTCCCGCCGGCGACGCTCGCCTCCGCCGCGCTCCGCGCGAAGTAGCGCGCTTAGCCTGGTGCCGGGCCTACGAGCGCCCGCTGGAACCGCTCGGGGTTCCTCACGCCGGGGCGCGACGCCTCCTTGAGAAGCTTGTCCTGCTCGCTGATGCGCTCGGGAAGCGCCGGGTGGGTCGAGAAGAACGTCGCCGTCGTGCCGCCGGCCCCACGCGAGACCATCGCCGCCAAGAATTCCTTGAGCCCGGCGGGATCGTAGCCCGCGCGCTGTGCGTACTTGAAGCCGACCTGGTCCGCCTGCATCTCCTCTTCGCGGCTGTGGCCCTTGAGCACACCCTGCACGAGCAGGTCGGCGCCTGCGTTGAACACCGGGAAGGCGGCCCTCAAACCGGCCCCCGCGCCTCCCCCCACGCGGCTGACACCCACCTCGGCGCCGAGCATCACCA
>JBOHQB010000426.1:0-2153 GCA_050731995.1 Candidatus Rokuibacteriota bacterium | reverse complement strand
TGCCAGCCGTCGCCAAGCGCGACGACGCGGCGGAAGGCCCCGGGGCTGTCGCCACCCACCCAGATCGGCGGATGCGGCTTCTGCACGGGCTTCGGCGCGAAGCCGAGGTCGCTGAAGTTGAAGAACTCGCCCTTGAACGACGGGTTGTCCTCGGTCCAGAGCCCTTTGAAGACGCGCAGCGCCTCGTCGGCCTGCCGGCCGCGCTTGCCGAACGGCGCGCCCAGGATCTCGAGCTCCTCCTTCCACCAGCCGACGCCGACGCCGCAGATCAGCCGCCCGTTCGAGAGCGCGTCGATCGACGTGAGCATCTTCGCCATGACGACGGGGTGGCGGTGACCGAGGATGAACACGGAAGCGCCGAGCCGGGCGCGCGTCGTCACGACGGCCGCGGCAGCAAGCACGACCACCGGCTCGAGGTACGGCTTATCGGGTGGATGCGGAAAGCGTCCGCCCGGATAGCTGCCCGTCGCCGTGCGCGGGAAGATCACGTGATCGCTCACCCAGAGCGACGCGACGTTCCGCCGCTCGGCCTCGCGCGCGAAGGTGACGAGCGCGTCCTGCGTGGCGAGTGGGCCCTGGTTCGGAAGATGGCAGCCGAGCTCCATGCGGTTTTCCCCCGATCGGTATCGTCACACGAAACGGGTCAGCGGAGGCGGACGGTTTGGAGATACCTCTCGATCTCCGAACCCGCGCCCGGTTGAGGCCTGAGCGAGAGGAACGTCAGCGCGCGTCGCATCACCGGAAGTCGCCGGGCGGCAGGCTCTCGAAGACGACGCGCCTGCCGTTCGGATGGATAAAGGCGAGGCGCGTCGCGTGCAGGCACACGCGCCCGGCGCGGTCGCGGCGCGCGCCGTGGTCGCGATCGCCGACGATCGGATGGCCGAGGGCCGCGAGCTGGGCGCGGATCTGGCCACGGCGCCCGGTGACGAGCGCGAGCTCGAGCAGCGTCGTGTCGCCCCGTCGCCCCACCACCCGGTAGCGCGTGATCGCGTCCCGACCCCGGGCCCGGTCGCGCACGGGCCTGACGCGAAGATCCCGGTCCTCGGCCAGGCGCGACTCCAGCACGCCCTCGGACTCGCGCACGAGCCCCTCCACGCGCGCAACATAGACGCGCTCCACGCGCCGCGCCTCGAACTGCGCCTGCAATCTCTTCTTCGCCGCGGGCGTCCGCGCGAAGACGAGCAACCCCGACGTCTCGCGATCGAGACGATGAACGATGAAAATCCTTCCCGCGCGCTGCGCGTCCAGCCAGTCACGCACCAGGCGATACGCGGTGCGGGCGCGCTCGGTCTCGGTGGCGATCGTCAGGAGCCCGGCGGGCTTGTCGACGACGATGACGTGCTCGTCCGAGTGGACGAGACGAAGCGGAGACGGGAACTCGACGACCGGCTGGTTCAGCGTGACCCGCGCGTCCTCGGCCACCGCCGCGTCGCCGCGCCGGACGACGACGCCGTTCACGCTGACGCGGCCGCCCGTGAGCCACTGCTTCAGGCTCCGCCCCGACGTCTCGGGGTAGAGCGCGCGCAGTCTCTCCCGGAGTGCCTCCGGCAAGGCGCCGAGGCTAGCCGCGGGCGCCGTAGCGGCCGAGCACGCCCTTGTCGAACGCGAGGCCGAGCCCCGGCTTCTGCGGCACGAGCAGCTCGCCCTTGTCCATCTTGGGCGGCTCCTCGAAGAGCGAGAGCGTCCACGGCATGTACTCCACCGTGAGGCCGTTCGGGACGCCGGCGATCAGGTGCACATGGACCTCGGGGATGAGATGGCTCACGACCGGTAGGTTGAACGCCTCCGCCATGCCCGCGATCTTGAGCCACTGGGTGATCCCGCCGGCTCGCAGCATGTCGATCATGACGATGTCGACGGACCGCGCCTCCAGCATGTGTCGGAACGGGGCGATGCCGTAGACGTACTCGCCGCCGGCGACGGGCGTCGAGAGCGCGTCGGCGACGCGCGCGAGCCCCGCGAAGTCGTCGGCGATCGTGACGTCCTCGAGCCAGAAGAGATGGACGTCCTCGACGCGCCGGCCGATGTCGATCGCCTGGTTCACGCTCCAGCGCTGATTGATGTCGCACATGAGGTCGATGGACGGTCCGATCGCCTCGCGGATCCGACGCGCGCGCTCGACCTCGAGGGCCGGCGAGGTCTCGCCGGGCAGC
>JBOHQB010000425.1:0-6123 GCA_050731995.1 Candidatus Rokuibacteriota bacterium | reverse complement strand
CGTCCGGTGACGCCGCTCACCGACCTTGCCGGGGCGTTCTCGCGATGACGGCGCGATGAGCGATCCCTCCACGCCCGAGACCAAGTACGCGCGCCTCGTCGACGTGCTGCGTGAGCTGGCCGGCGTGGTCGTCGCGTTCTCCGGGGGCGTGGATTCGACACTGCTCGCCCGCGCCGCCAAGGATGCGCTCGGCGCGCGCGCGGTGCTCGTCACCGCGGACTCGGAGACCTACCCGGTGTCGGAGCTGGAGGAAGCGAAGCGGCTCGGACAACTGCTCGGCATGCGGCATGTGATCGTGCGGACCGAAGAGCTCGCCAACCCCGAGTACGCGGCCAACTCCACCCAGCGCTGCTTCTTCTGCAAGGAGGAGCTGTTCACGCGGCTCGGGCCGATCGCGGAGCGCGAGGGTGGCGCGCCGCTGGTCTACGGCGCCAACATGGACGACCTCGGAGACCACCGGCCGGGGATGCGGGCCGCGCGCGAGATGGGCGTCCGCGCGCCGATGATCGAGGCGGAGCTCTGGAAGGCGGAGATCCGCGAGCTGTCGCGCGCGCTCGGGCTGCCGACCTGGGACAAGCCCTCGTTCGCGTGCCTCTCGTCGCGCTTCCAGTACGGCGACCGGATCACGGCCGAGAAGCTTCGGCAGGTGGACGCAGCCGAGGAATTCGTCCGCTCGCTCGGCTTCCGCCAGTTCCGCGTGCGCCACCACGACCGGCTGGCGCGGCTCGAGCTCGCGCGCGAGGAGCTGGCGCGCCTCTGGGAGGACGGCCGCCACGAAGCGATCGTGGAGCGGCTGCGCACGCTCGGCTACGTATACGTCGCGCTCGATCTCGCGGGCTTCCAGTCGGGCAGCGCGAACCTCATCGCCGGGCTCGGCAAGAAAAAGATCCTCGGGGAAGAGACCAGTGGACCGTGAGAGCGTCCGCCGGCTGCTCGAGGAGGTCGGCGCGGGGCGCCTGACCGTCGACGGCGCCGTCGCGCGCCTGACGGGCATGCCCTACGAGGACCTCGGCTTCGCGCGCGTGGACCTTCACCGCGCGCTCCGGGGAGGCGCGCCCGAGGCCGTCTACTGTCCGGGCAAGACGCTCGAGCAGATCGTGGCCATCGTTGCGCGGCTCGCCGCGCACCACGCCAACGTGCTCGCGACCCGCGCCGAGCGCGCGGTCGCGGACGCCGTCGCGGCGGCGGGATTGCCCTGCGCGTACCACGCGACCGCCCGCCTCCTGGTCGTCCGGCCCGAGCCGCGGGACGGCATCGGTCTCATCGTCGTCGCGACGGCCGGGACGGCCGACCTGCCGGTCGCCGAGGAGGCGGCGCTCGTCGCCGAGGCCCTCGGCAATCGGGTCGAGCGGCTGATCGACTGCGGCGTGGCCGGGCTCCACCGGCTGCTCGAGCACCGGGCGCTGCTGGCCGAGGCGAACGCGATCGTCGCCGTCGCGGGCATGGAGGGGGCCTTGCCGAGCGTCATCGGCGGTCTCGTGGACCGGCCCGTCATCGCGGTGCCGACGAGCGTGGGCTACGGCACCTCGCTGAACGGGCTCGCCGCGCTCCTGGCGATGCTGAACTCGTGCGCGCCCGGCGTCTCGGTCGTCAACATCGACAACGGCTACGGCGCCGCGCATCAGGCTTCTCAAATCAACCACCTGGTCGAAAAAATCCGATGAGAACTCGGGAGGGTCAGGCGGATGTGCGCGGTTCATCGGCCGGGGAGGCGGGGTGGGGGCCAGGGGTGCAGGGCGAGACCCGTAGCCGTGTGTCGGCCGTCTGCGAGCCGGCAAGCCCGACCACCCACCGTGAGCGCGCGCGCGGTCGAGCCTCGCACCCCTGGCCCCCACCCCGCCTCTCGGCCACATGAAGCTCGCGTACTTCGACTGCCCGAGCGGTGCCTCCGGCGACATGATTCTCGGTGCGCTCGTCGACGCGGGCGTCTCCATCGACGCGCTGCGGGCCGAGCTCGCGAAGCTCGGGCTCGGCGGCTGGGCTCTCACGGCGCGCGAGGTCCGCAAGGGGGCCTTTCGCGCGATCAAGGTGGACGTCGAGCTCGACGCGCGCGCGCATCATCACCACCGCGGGCTCAAGGACATCCTGGCGATCCTCGACGCGAGCGGGCTGGCGCCGGAGGTCCGCGAGCGGGCCGGGCGCATCTTCCGCCGGCTGGCCGACGCCGAGGCGCGCGTTCACGGGACGACGCCGGACGAGGTGCACTTTCACGACGTCGGCGCGGTGGACGCGATCGTCGACGTCACCGGCACGGTGATCGGCCTCGCGCTGCTCGGCGTCCAGCGCGTGACGGTCTCGGCGCTGCCTCTCGGCGGGGGTCTCGTCGGCGGGCCGCACGGGCGGATTCCCGTTCCGGGTCCCGGCACGGCGGAGCTCCTGCGCGGCTTCCCCGTGGTGGACACGGGCGTTCGCGCCGAGCTGGTCACGCCGACCGGCGCGGCGATCCTGACGACGCTCGCCGTCGCCCCGGGCCGGATGCCGGCGATGACCGTGGAGGGTATCGGCTACGGCGCCGGGACGCTGGAGCTCCCCGACACGCCGAACGTGCTGCGCGTTCTCGTCGGCCGGACGGCGGAGTCGGGGGCGACCGAGACGATCGCCCAGGTCGAGACCACGATCGACGACATGTCGCCGCAGCTCTACGAGCCGCTGATGGAGCGGCTCTTCGCGGCGGGCGCGCTCGACGTGTTCCTGACGCCCGTCATCATGAAGCGCAGCCGCCCGGGCGCCGTGCTGACGGCCCTCTGTTCGCCGGATCGCGTGGGCGATCTCTCGCGCGTGCTCTTCGAGGAGTCGACGACGATCGGCGTCCGCTGGTCGGAGTGGCGGCGCACGACGCTGCCGCGCGAGACCATCGCCGTGGAGACGCGCTACGGCCCCGTGTCGTTCAAGGTCTCGCGCCTCGAAGGCCGGATCGTCACGGTCACGCCCGAGTTCGCCGAGGTCGCCCGCATCGCGCGGGAGCGCGGCCTCGCCGTGCGCGAGGTCCTCGACCAGGCGCGCGCCGACGGGCGCGCGCGGCTCCGCGACGACGCCTGACGGTCGAGGGCGGCAGGCGGCCGTGCTTCCGGCTGTCAAGACGGGCGGGCAGAACGGGCCGTTCTGCCCGTTGACAGAGCCCGGAGCGCGGCTTACCCTCTGTCGCGCCTGACGCAGCGCACTCCCGAAACGGCCCAGCGCCCGGAGGACGAGCCGTGAAACTCCCGGTCAAGATGACGATCAATGGCCAGTCGTACAGCCACGAGGTGGAGCCGCGGCTCCTGCTCGTGCACTACATTCGCGAGACGGTCGGTCTGACCGGCACGCACGTCGGCTGCGACACGAGCCAGTGCGGCACGTGCACGATCCTCATGGACGGCCTGGCGGTGAAAGCGTGCACGCTCTTCGCCGTCCAAGCCGACGGCGCCACGCTGATGACGATCGAAGGCGTCGCGAAGAACGGCGAGCTGCACCCGATCCAGCAGGGCTTCTGGGAGAAGCACGGCTTGCAGTGCGGCTTCTGCACGCCGGGCATGATCCTGGCGGCCTGGCAGCTGCTGGAGCGCTACCCGAAGCCGAGCGAGGAGCAGATCCGCCACCAGCTCGAAGGCAACCTCTGCCGGTGCACCGGCTACCACAACCTCGTCAAGGCGATCCAGTGGGCGGCCGAGCACATGCCCGCCAAGAAGTGAGGCGACGCCATGGCCACCGCCACTGAGCGGCTGTTCGGCAAGTCCATCAAGCGACGCGAGGACCCGCGCTTCATCACGGGGCGGGGGAGCTACACGGACGATCTCAAGGTCGAGGGGTTGACGTACGCGGCGTTCGTGCGGAGCCCGCACGCCCACGCCCGCATCCGGGCGATCGACACGAGCGCGGCGCGCAGGCATCCGGGCGTCGTGGCCGTCTTTACCGGCAAGGACATGGCGGGGGTGAACTCGCTGCCGTGCGGCTGGGACCTCCGGAAGGCGAAGAACGTCCCAGGGGTCGTCCAGGACCTCGCGATCGTCCCCCACATGCCGCTGACTTCCGACGTCGCGCGGCACGTCGGCGACCCCGTCGCGGTCGTGATCGCCGACAGCCAGTCGGCGGCGGTGGACGCGGCGGAGATGGTGAAGGTCGACTGGGAGGCGCTCCCCGCGGTGACCGCGACCGACAAGGCGGCCCAGGGCGGCGCCCCGCAGATCCACAAGGACGCGCCGGGGAACGTCGCCTTCAAGTGGGAGCTCGGCGACGGCGCGGCGACGGAGCAGGCCTTCAAGTCCGCCGCGGTGACGGTGAAGAAGCGGATCGTCAACCAGCGCCTCGTCGCCAACGCGATGGAGCCGCGCGCCTGCGTCGCGCGCTTCGACGAGGCGACGGGCGAGCTGACGCTCTGGGTGACCTCGCAGAACCCGCACGTCCACCGGCTGCTCATGTGCGCCTTCGTGCTGGGCATTCCCGAGCACAAGGTGCGCGTGATCTCGCTAGACGTCGGGGGCGGCTTCGGCAGCAAGATCTTCCTCTACAACGAGGAGGTCGTCCTCTCCTGGGCGTCCCGCCAGTTGAAGCGGCCGATCCGATGGACCGCGACGCGCCGCGAGGCGTACATGACCGACGCGCACGGTCGAGACCACGTCACCGAAGGCGAGATCGCACTGTCGAAGGACGGCAAGATCCTCGGCCTGCGCGTCAAGACCACCGCGAACCTCGGCGCCTATCTCTCGACCTTCGCGCCGGCGGTGCCGACGTTCCTGTACGGCACGCTCCTCAACGGCGTCTACACGATCGGCGCGATCCACGTCCAGGTGACAGGGGTCTTCACGAACACGACGGCCGTAGACGCGTACCGCGGCGCCGGCAGGCCCGAGGCCTGCTACGTCGTCGAGCGCATGGTCGAAGCCGGCGCGCGCGCCCTCGGCATGGACCCAGCCGAGCTGCGCCGGAAGAACTTCATTCCGAAGTTCTCGGGCGCGTACCAGACCCTCGTCGCGGTCGCGTACGACAGCGGCGACTACGCGGCGGCCCTCGACAAGCTGCTGCAGATGTTCGATTACAAGAAGTTCCGCGCTGATCAGGACGCTGCGCGCAAGCAGGGCAAGCTGATCGGCATCGGCTTCTCGACGTACATCGAGGCGTGCTCGATCGCGCCGTCGAAGCTCGTCGGCGCCCTGGGCGCCGGGGCCGGCCTGTACGAGTCCGGCAAGGTCCGGGTGCACCCGACAGGTATGGTGACCGTGTACACGGGCTCGCACTCGCACGGGCAGGGGCACGAGACGACCTTTGCCCAGCTCGTCGCGGACGAGCTCCAGATCCCGATCGAGCACGTGGAGATCGTCCACGGCGACACGGGCTCGGTCCCGTTCGGGATGGGCACCTACGGTTCTCGCTCGGCGTCGGTCGGCGGCACGGCGATCCACATGTCGCTGAACAAGATCAAGGAGAAGGGCAAGAAGATCGCCGCGCATCTGCTCGAAGCGAACCCGAAGGACATGGAGTACGTGGGCGGCCAGTTCGTGGTCAAGGGCTCGCCGCAGAAGGCGATCCCGTTTGGCCAGGTCGCGCTCACCGCGTACGTCCCGCACAACTATCCGGACGGCCTGGAACCGGGTCTCGAAGAGACGAGCTTCTACGACCCCTCCAACTTCTGCTTCCCGTTCGGCGCCCACGCCTGCGTGGTGGAGGTGGATCCGGATACCGGCCACGTGAAGATCCTGCGATACCTCGCGGTGGACGACGTCGGGAACGTGATCAACCCCATGATCGTGGACGGCATGGTCCACGGGGGCATCGCCCAGGGCGTGGCGCAGGCGCTCTGGGAGGAGGCGGTGTACGACAACGCCTCCGGGCAGCTCGTCAGCGGGAGCATGATGGACTACACGCTCCCCAAGGCGGACATGCTGCCGTTCTACGAGACCGGCCGCACCGAGACGCCCACGCTCGTGAACCCGCTCGGGGTCAAGGGAGCGGGGGAGACGGGCACGATCGCCTCGACGCCGGCGGTGGTCAACGCGGTGGTGGACGCCCTGTCGGGGCTCGGCGTGGATCACATCGACGCCATGCCGCTGACGCCCGAGCGGGTGTGGAAAACCGCTCAGGCCGCCAAATCCAGGAAGTAAGGGGAGACACCGACATGTACCCAGCTCAGTTCGAGTACCACACGCC
>JBOHQB010000424.1:0-4929 GCA_050731995.1 Candidatus Rokuibacteriota bacterium | reverse complement strand
AACGCGCACGCTCAGCGGCCGGCGTAGCCGGTCCGCTGAAGCGGGTTGTTGGACGGGGCGGCACCACGGTACAGTACCTCCATGAAGCTCACCATCGATCTTTCGCCGGCGCAGGCGGAACGGCTCCGCCACGAAGCCGACCGGCTCGGCCTCGCGCCGGAGGATCTTGCTCGTGCCGCAATCGCGGACCTCCTGGCTACCCCAGGAGATGACTTCAAGGCGGCCGCCGAGCGCGTGCTGCGAAAGAACGAGGAGTTGTATCGGCGTCTCGCCTGATGCGATATCTTTCTGCCTCCTCGAAGCCACCGGCGGCGCCTCCGGCATCCGGGATTTTGGCGCGCTTGAGTCCGCCATCGCCCAACCCAAGGCCACGTTTGGGGGCCTCGATCTGTATCCGACGCTGATTGAGAAAGCGGCGGCGTTGGGTTTCTCGCTGGTCCAGGGCCACGCGTTCATCGACGGCAACAAGCGTGTCGGGCACGCCGCCATGGAGACGTTCCTTGTCCTCAACGGCACTGAGATCGACGCCCCCGTAGATGACCAAGAGCGCCTGATCCTCGATCTCGTGGCTGGCCGGATCGGGCGCAGCCATCTGGTCGACTGGCTTCGTCAACACGTCAAGCCGATCGCGTGATCGCTGCCGTCCAACATTACCTTCAGCGGCGCGCCGCTTTGGCGCGTCCGCTGCAAGGTGGAGTTGGGCTGCTCTGCTATTTAAGACGCGTCACTCGAATCCTGTTACTCACACCTTCAACCTGCATTTCGTATCCGCCCCGAGTGGGGAAGATCAATACCTTCGGTCGGTACTCGTACTGCACTTCCCACAGAGAGCCATCGGCCAGCTTAAAAGATCTCGCCGTGATTGCCCATAAACGGAGTTGGGCTCATGATCGACGACTCATAGCAGGCTTGGGCAAATGCCAGACCAGGCGTCAGAACGACGATTCCGGCGGCAAAGAGTCCCTTGAGAGTCATGCACGTCCCCCATCCTCTGCAGCCCAACGTTTAGGTCTCACCCGCGCCGGGGAACCTCGAGCACGAGGAAGTACTGGTGGGGGAGCAGGCGACGCTCGGCGACGAGGCGGAGACCGGCGCGCCGCGCGTCGCGGAGGAATCGTGCCCGCGGCACGCGACGGCGGGGCGGCGGGCCGAACTCGGAGTCCTCGTTCCAGTCCACGTTGACGACGCGCGCGCCCCGCGGAAGGGCCGCGACCAGCCGCCGGAGAAACGGGCCCGCCCCGTGCAGGTGATGGTAAACGTTGATCAACACGGCGACCTGACAGCGACCACGGGGCAGGAGCGGATCGTCCTCGCGGCTGAGGACCGGCGTGACGTTGCGCACACCCCGCCGGGCCAACCGCCGTCGGAGCACGTCGAGGACCGCGGCCTCCGGATCCACGGCGAAGACGTGGCCCCCGGGCCCCACGGCCCGCGCGAGCCGCCGCGTGAAGTAGCCGGGGCCGGCGCCGATCTCGGCGACGACCTGGCCGCGGCGCAGCCCGAGCGCGCGCACGAGCGCGGCCGGTTTCTGCCACTTCGCGCGTCGCGGATTCAGCTGCCGCCGCAGCGCGCCCGCGAGCTCCTTGCGGGTCATTCGACGCGAGCGGCGCGCTGGGCGCGGAGGAACGCGCCGACCGCGCGGTTGTAGCGCTCTGCGCTGATCTGCGGCGCGAAGTGCCCGCCGCTGTCGAGCACGACGTACTTGGCGCCGGGGATCCCGCTCGCCAGCTCGTCGGAGTAGAACATCGGCGTCACCATGTCGTCCTGCGCGACGATCACGAGTGTCGGAAGGCGGATCTCGCCCATGCGAGCCCGACGGTCGAAGGCGATGATCGCGTCGATCCGGCTCGCCATGACATCGACCGGCGAGGCCGTCGCCGCCGAGACGCGATGCAGCTTGGCGATGTCCTCGTCGTTCCGGCTGACCCAGCGAGGCGGCGCGAGCACGAGCACCGAGGCGCGCAGGTAGGCTTCCACGCCGGAGGCCAGCAGGGTCTCCTTCCGCGATTCGAAGAGCCGGCGGAAGTACGGGTCCGGCCCCGCCCACGTGGCCGACAGCACGAGGCTCGCCAGACGCGCCGGGTGGTCCTGGGCGAGTACCTGGCCGATCGCGCCGCCCGTGGAGTGGCCGGCGACGTGCGCGCGCTCGATGCCGAGCGCGTCCATGAGCCGAACCACGTCGGCCGCCATCTGCTCGACGGAGTACTTGATGCGCGAGTGGGTGGACAGTCCGGCGCCCCGGTGGTCGTGGGTGATCACGCGGAAGTCGCGCTGGAAGTCGGCGACCTGGGCGGCCCAGAACGCGCCGACCCCTGACAGGCCGGGGACGAGCAGGAGCGGCGGTCCCTGGCCGGCTTCTTCGTAGTAGAGCTCGGCGTCACCGATGGAAGCCTTAGGCATGGTGCCTCATGCTAGCATCTGCGGGCCAAGCGATGACCTGGATCGGCGCGTCACGGCGGAGAGTCGAGGATCGCCCGCTGCTCATCGGCGCCGGTCGCTTCACCGACGACCTCGGCCTGCCGGGCACGCTGCACGCGCAGTTCCTCCGCTCGCCTCACGCCCACGCGCGCCTCGCGCGCCTGGACGTCGCGGCGGCGCGAAGCGCGCCGGGTGTCGTCGCGGTCGCCACGGGCGAAGACGTGCGCGGGCTCCCCGCGCCGTCGGTCAACCGCTTCGCCCTCGATATCAAGGTCGCGCCGCAGCCGTGCCTCGCCGACGGCGTTGTGCGCGCGGTTGGCGAGCCGGTCGCTGCCGTCGTCGCGGCGACCGCCGCCCACGCCCGCGACGCCCTCGACCTGATCCAGGTCGAGTACGAGATGCTCCCAGCCGTCCCGACCCCGGCGGACGCGCTCGCCGCGGGGGCGCCGGTGTTGCACCCGGAAATTCCCGGCAACGCCGGCTTCACCGTGTCCTGGCGCGCGGGCGACGTCGCCGACGCATTCCGTCGCGCGCACCTGGTCGCGCGCCTGCGTGTCGGGCAGACTCGACTCGCAGCCGTCGCGCTCGAGCCGCGCGCGATCCTCGCCGCGTGGGACACGGCGCGCGATGAGATGACGATCTGGATCTCCACCCAGACGCCCTTCCGCGTGCGCTCGGAGATGGCGCGCATGGTCGGCATTCCGGAGTCGAGCGTGCGCGTGATCGCCCCGGACGTCGGCGGCGGCTTCGGCGTGAAGGGTTCGGTCTACCGCGAGGAAATCGCCGTGACGTGGCTCGCGCGCCGGCTCGGGCGCCCGGTGAAGTGGGTGTCCACGCGCGCCGAGGATCTCGCGACGACGCAGCACGGCCGCGGCGCCGACGCCGAGGGCGAGCTGGCGGTGGACGCGGAAGGGCGGATCCTCGGCCTGCGCGCGCGCATCCTCCACCCGCTCGGCTCGGTCATGACGTTCACGGCCGCCGGTCCGGCGCGGAACTACGGCCGCACGCTGCCGGGCGCGTATCGCGTGCCGGCGCTCGACATCGAGGCGCGCGGTGTCTACACGACGACGGGACCGACCGGGCCGTATCGCGGCGCCGGACGGCCCGAGGGCACCTTCCTCATCGAGCGGCTGGTGGACGAGGCGGCGCGCGCGCTCGGTCTCGACCCGGCGGAGATCCGGCGGCGGAATCTGATCGCCGCCGACGCCTTCCCGTACCGCACGGGGACGGGGTGCGTCTACGACTCGGGTGACTATCCGACGGCGCTCGCGCTGGCTCTCGAGCGGTCGGGCTGGGGGCGGCTGCGCGAGGCGCAGCGGCGGGCGCGCGAGCGCGGCGAGGTCGTCGGCGCCGGCCTCTGCACGTACGTCGAGCCCTCAGCGCTCGGCTGGGAGAGCGGGAGTGTGCGCGTCGAGCGCACCGGCGCGGTCACCGTCGTCACGGGGTCGAGCGCCCACGGCCAGGGGCACGAGACGGTGTTTGCGCAGATCGTCGCTGACGCGCTCGGCGTGGATCCGGAGACGATCCGCGTGCTGCACGGCGACACGCAGGGGGTGCCGCAGGGAATCGGCACCTTCGGCAGTCGCTCGACGGCGCTCGGCGGCGGCGCGCTGCACCGCGCCGCCGGCCAGGTCCGCGAGAAGGCGGAGCGGATCGCCGCCCACCTGCTCGAGGTCGCGCCCGCCGATCTCGTCGCGGGAAACGGGGGATTCAACGTGGCCGGCGTCGCCGACCGCCGGATCACGTGGGCCCAGATCGGCGACGCCGCGTATCGCCCGATGCCGCGGGTAGCGCCGGGCGACACGCCGGGGCTCGAGGCGAGCGTGTTCTTCGCCGC
The DNA here is from genome assembly GCA_050731995.1 of Candidatus Rokuibacteriota bacterium. GTDB lineage: Bacteria > Methylomirabilota > Methylomirabilia > Rokubacteriales > CSP1-6 > JBOHQB01. The sequence continues at coordinate 674 of JBOHQB010000424.1, read as the reverse complement.
CGAGGACGAGGCGTGGAGCTTCGGCGCGTGCGTCGTCGAGGTCAGCGTCGATCGCGACACGGGCGAGGTGAGGCTGACGCGCGTCCTCTGGGTGGACGACGCCGGCACGATCATCAACCCGCTCCTCGCCGAGGCGCAGCTGCACGGCTCCTACGCGCAGGGCGCGGGCCAGGCCCTGCTGGAGGGCGTGGTCTACGACCGCGACGGCCAGCTCTTGAGCGCGACGCTGATGGACTACGCGCTCCCGCGCCTCGGCGATTTCCCGGAGCCCGAGTGCGTCAAGATGCACACGCCGTCGCCACGCAACCCGCTCGGCGCCAAGGGGCTCGGCGAGGCAGGCTGCATCGCGCTGCCGCCGGCGATCGTCAACGCGGTCGTGGACGCGCTGGCGCCGTTCGGCTGCACGCATCTCGACATGCCGCTGACAGCGGAGAAGGTATGGCGCACGCTCTCGCGCTCTTCCTGACGACGACCGCGGTGCTGGGGTTGGAGCTGCTGCAGATGCGGCTCCTGTCCTTCATGCTCTGGCACCACCTCGCGTACATGGTCATCTCGATGGCGCTGCTCGGCCTCGGCGCGGGCGGCGTCTGGCTGTCGGTGCGCCGCGCGCGGATCCTGGCGCACGCCGACGCGTGGCTCGTCGCGTCGGTCAGCCTCGCCGGGGTGACGACGGT
>JBOHQB010000423.1:0-20579 GCA_050731995.1 Candidatus Rokuibacteriota bacterium | reverse complement strand
CCTGGGAGAGTGAGCGGATGCGCACACACGGGATGACCTTCGAGGAGCACGCGGTCGGCGCCACGTACGCCACCCTCGCGCGGACCGTGTCCGAGACCGACATCGTCACCTTCGTCAACCTCTGCGGCTTCACCGAGCCGCTCTTCATGGACATGGAGTACGTGAAGAAGGCCTCGGTCTTCGGGCGGCGCGCCGCGCCGGGCGCGCTCACCTTCGCGCTCGCCGAGGGGCTCATCATGCAGACGGGGCTCATCCACGGCACGGGCATGGCGTATCTGGGCGGCGAGATGCGCATCGTCGCACCCGTCCTGGAAGGCGACACGCTCCGCGTTGAGATCGAGGTCGTCGACAAGCGTGAGACGAAGAAGCCCGACCGCGGCATCGTCACCTACGCGCACCGCGTCCTGAACCAGCGCGACGAGCTCGTCCTCGAGGCGCGCATCCAGCGGATGATCCGGCGCAAGACGGCCTGAGGGCGCGCGTCATGCTCGTCCTGTCGCGCGCCGACCTCGAGCGGCTCCTGCCGCCCCACGACGTCATCGCGGTGCTCGACGCCGCCTTCCGTCGGCTCGCCGGCGGCGGCATCACGGTGCCGCCCCGGTCGACGCTCGAGGCGGGCGGCGGCGGCGTGCTGCTCGTCATGCCGGCGCGCGCGCCCGCGGCCGGACACGAGCCGGGCGCGCTCGGCATCAAGCTCGTCACCGTCCACCCGGGCAACCGGGCGCGCGGGGCACCCACCATCCAGGCGTCCTACGTGCTCCTCGACGACGCGACGGGAACCCCGCTGGCGCTGCTCGAGGGCACCTTCCTCACCCAGCTCCGCACCGGCGCCACCTCCGCCCTCGCCGCCCGTCACCTGGCGCGGCGCGCCGCCCGCCGCGCCGTCTGCTTCGGCGCCGGGCCCCAGGCCGGGCTCCAGCTGCGCTGCCTCGCGGCGGTGCTGCGACTCGAGCGCGTGGAGGTCGTGGGGCGCGATCCCGGGCGCGCCCGGGCGTTCGTGGAGACGATGCGCCGGGCGCTCGGCATCCCCGTGGTACTCGCATCTGACGCGCGGGCGGCGGTGCGCGAGGCCGACGTCGTCACCTGTGCGACGACCTCGCCTGTGCCCGTCGTCTTCGGCGCCGATCTCCGACCCGGCGTCCACGTGGACGCGGTCGGCGCCTTCCGCCCCGCCGAGCGCGAGCTGGACACCGACGCCGTGCGCCGCGCCCGTGTCGTCGTGGACACCTACGCGGGCGCGTGGGAGGAAGCGGGCGACGTGCTCGTTCCCCTCGGCGAGGGGGCGATCGCGCGCGGCCACGTCGTCGCCGAGCTGGCCGAGCTCGTCGCCGGGCGCGTCCCGGGCCGGACGCGCGACGACGAGATCACGCTCTTCAAGTCCGTCGGCTTCGCCCTCGAGGATCTCGCGGCGGCGCGGCTCGCGTACAATCGGGCCGTGGAGCTCGGAATGGGCGTGGAGGTCGCACTGTAATGGCCGCGACACCCGCCCGCATCGTCCAGGTGAGCGCCTCGAACGGCGGCGTTCCCAAGCGCGCCGTCGCGGCCGAGGTGCTCGCGACCGCGCGCGGATGACGCGCACCGCCGATGTCGTCGTGATCGGCGGCGGTGTTACCGGCTGCTCGCTCGCCTACCACCTCGCCCGGGCCGGCGTGCGGCGTGTCGCCGTCCTCGAGCGCCGGACGCTGGCATCGGGCGGCACCGGTCGCTCGGTCGGGATCGTCCGTCAGCTCTATCCGACCCCCGAGACGACGCGCATGGTCGTTCGCTCGCTCGAGATCTTCCGGCGCTTCGGCGAGGCCGTGGGCGGTGACGCCGGCTACATCGCCTGCGGCGCGCTGATCGGCGTGCCCGCCGAGGCGCGCGGGCGACTCGAGCGCATCGTTGCCGCGCAGCGCGACCTCGGCGTGCGCGCGGAGATCGTCGATCCCGGCGCCCTCACGCGTCTCGAGCCGCGTATCGACCGGGGGACGACGGGCGCCGTGCTCTGGGAGCCCGACTCGGGCTACGGTGACCCGACGTCCGTCACGCTCGGCTACGCCGATGCGGCGCGGCGGCTGGGCGTGACGATCGAGCAGGGCGCCACGGTCGTCGGCGTCACGCGTCACGGGGACCGTGTCGGCGGCGTGAGACTCGCGTCCGGCGACGCGCTCGAATCGTCCGTCGTCGTGAACGCAGCCGGGCTGTGGTCGCCCGACATCGCGCGCCTGGCGGGCGTCGACCTGCCGATCGTCGTCGGGCGTCACCCGGTCTTCGTCGTCGAGCGCCCGCCGGACTTCGGGCCCCCGCACCTCGTGTACCTCGACCTCGCGGGCGGCGCCTATGTGCGACCCGAGACCGGCAACCTCACGCTGACGGGCTCGCTGACCGACGACGAGGCGAAGCACCCGATGGATCCCGAGTCGCTCGGCGCCGAGGTCGGCCTGGACGAGGCCGCGCCGGTGCTCGAGCGGACCGGGCGCGCGCTGCCCCGGCTGACCGACGCCGCCTACCGGCGCGGCTGGGCCGGCGCCTTCGACATCACGCCCGACTGGATGCCGATCCTCGACGAGTCGCCGCTGCGCGGCTTCTGGATCGCGGCAGGCATGAGCGGTCACGGATTCAAGCTGGCTCCGGCGGTGGGCGAGATGCTGGCCGCCGCGATCACCGGCGGCACGCCGGCCGTGAGCCTCGCCCCGTTCCGCCTCGGGCGCTTCGCGGATGGCGCGGGCGGCGGGACCTTCGTCGCCTCGTACCTCGGCTGACACCGCAGACGAGACCCGTCCAACGCCGACGCGCCAGAGTCCGGGCGCGGGGGTCTGGGGAGCACCGTATGGCGAGCCGTGTCGCGTTGCTCCGCTCCGCGCGGGGCGAGCGCGCTTCCACGGGCCGACCGGTCAGCGCGGGCTGTCGCGGATCTCCAGCACGAGGGCCTGGAGCACGAGCTCGAAGCCGACGAGGAAGGGCAGGACGCTCAGCATCACGGTCCCCGTCGAGGCGAAGTGGTTGTGGAGCCACGACTGGAGCCACGTCCAGGCCCCGAAGCCCGTCCCCCACGCGAGGAGCGGGACGCCCGTGAGCATGAACAGGGCGACCGGCGAGAAGTCCCGCAGCACGTGCTTCTGGTAGAAGCGCCACCAGTAGCCGCGCGACAGATGGATCGGGAACGTCGCGAGGACCCGGCCGATCCGCATGGACGAGCGCTCATCGCCGTAGCGCGCCGGCATCGCGACGTCGCGCACGCGGACGTCGAAGACGTTGAGGTGGATCAGCATGTCGTTTTCGAAGAACCAGCGCGGGCTCAGCCGGTCGAGGTCGAGGAGGCGGAGCGCGGCGGTATGGATCGCCACGTAGCCGTTCTGCGGGTCGAAGACGTGCCAGTAGCCGGAGGCGAGCTTGGTGAGGAACGTCAGGACGAAGTTCCCGGCCCGACGGTGGGCGGGCATGGCTCCGAGCGCGCGGTCGAAGAGGAAGCGGTTGCCCTTGGCGTAGTCGGCGCGCCCGTCCACGATCGGGTCGAGCAGCCGCGGCAGCATCAGCGGGTCCATCTGTCCGTCGCCGTCCATCTTCACGACGATCCCGTCGCCGCGACGGAGCGCCTCGGCGAAGCCGGTCACGGTCGCGCCCCCGACGCCCCGGTTCTCCCCGTGCACGAGCACGGTGACGCGCGGATCCGCGGCGGCACGCGCCCGGTCCGCCGTGGCGTCGTGGCTCGCGTCGTCGACGACGATCACGGCGTCCACGAATGCCGGCATCGCCGCCAGCACGGCGCCGATGCGCTCGGCTACGTTGAAGGCGGGAATGACGACGCACGCCCGGGTCTCACGGTACACGGCGGAGACCTCCGATCACTTTCGCCCGCAGAAGAACATCGTGCCCGCTCGGCCGCGCGGCCACCGTTCGGCCAGCGCGACCACGAGCGCCGGCGCGAGCAGGAGGCCGCCCGCGAGTCGACGCAAGAGCGCGCCGGGCGCCGGGCGCGGCCCCGTGAGCGGCGTCGCCGCGGCGGGGAGCCAGGAGAGCGCGACGTGGCCCGCGTTCTCGAGCGCGGGCGACGGGACCGCCACGATGTCATGGAAGCCGGCGGCCGAGAGCAGGCGGACCGCGCCGTCGAACGACGGCAGCAGCACGTGGCGCGGCGCCTCGGTGACCGCGCTCCAGCGCGCGCCGAGGAGCCGCGCCTGGCCACTGTCGATCACGGGCAGGCCGAGCACCACCCGGCCGCCGGGCTTGAGCGCCCTTCGGATCCACGCCAGCGCGCCGTGCGGATCGGGCATGTGCTCCATCACGTAGACGAGCAGCGCCAGGTCGAAGGCATCGGCCGGAAGCGTCACGGTCTCGAGCGAGCCCGTCCGCACCTCGAGGCCGAAGCGCTCCCGAGCGTAGTCCGCGTCCGTCTTCGACGTCTCGATCCCCTCGACGGTGTAGCCCGCGTCGCGGAGGAACCGGAGGAACAGCCCGCTGCCGCACCCGACCTCGAGGACCCGCCCCGCGCCCACGCCCGTGAGCGCGCGGATGATCCTGAGTCGCGCCGCGTAGCCGCGGCGATAGAAAAGCCGCCACTCCAGCGCCGCGAGCCAGGATCCCCGCGGCTTGAACGTGTACTCGGGCGCGTAGAGCGCGGCCAGCCGCTCGGCCGTCGGCAGCGGATCGAGCGTGGCCGAGCCGCAGTCGTCGCAGCGCAGGAACGCGAACGTCCCGCTCGCGACCCCGTAGTGATCGCGCACGCCGCTGTAGAGCGGCGCCAGGCGCGCGGAGCGGCAGACGAGGCAGGCCATCAGTCCTTCAAAGCGAGCTCGCGGAGGCCGAGCCGATAGTCGGAGAGCCAGCCGGCCAGCGCGGAGCGCGGCACGCGGCGCAGCGCCTGCACGCGCCGCCGGCGTCGCCACATCTCCGGCAGGCGTGCGAGCGCCGCCGCCCAGGCCCTGACGACGACGGCGGCGAGCGTCCACGGCGAGACGCCGCCCGCCAGCCGCCCGGCGGCGCCGCGGCCGCGCAGCGCCCCGTACGCCTGGACCGCGTAGCGCGCCAGCGTCCACGGCACGCTCGCCACGATCAGCGCGGTCGGAAAGTTCTTCACGACGACCCAGATCCGGTTCCGCTCGACGTGGAAGGCCTTGAACGTCGAGTAGGCTCCGGCGGAGCCGGAATACCGGTGGTGAACGACAGCCGCCGGCGCGTAGCGGCAGCGCCAGCCCGCCAGCCGCGCGCGCAGACCGAGGTCGGAGTCCTCGCAGTACGCGAAAAAATCCTCGTCGAAGAGGCCGACGTGATCGAGCATCGCGCGCCGATAGAGCGCCGCGCAGCCGCTCGGCACGAGCGCGTCCCCGGGGCGCCCGAATTCCGCTCCGTCGGGCTCGAGGCGGCCTCGCCCGCGCCCGATACCGTCGCGCGAGATGAGGAGCCCCGCGCTGTCGAGGACGCCGGGCCGGTCCTGAATGTAGACACGCGACGCACACATGCCGACGGCGGGATCGGCCTCGGCGGCGCTCACGAGCGCCTCCACCCAGCCGGGATCCGCGACGGCGTCGTTGTTGAGCAGCGCCACGTGCCCGCCCCTGGCCGCGCGGATCCCCGCGTTGCTGCCGCCCGCGAAGCCGAGGTTCGCCGGGTGCTCGACGAGCCGCACGCGGGACGACCAGTCCCGCCGCAGCAGCGCGAGCGAGCCGTCGGTGGAACCGTTGTCCACGACGACGATCTCGAGCCGTGGGTACGTCTGGCGGACGAGGGACTCGAGGCACGGAGCGAGATAGCGCTCGCCGTTCCAATTCACGACGACCACCGAGACCAGCGGTCGCTCGACCGGGCCCGGCCGAGCACCGGCGTCGGAAGACTCGAATTCCGTAGCGGGCATCTCGGCTCGTGTGCGAGACTCGGAAACGACGCACCCACTATAGCGCGGGGGCCCGCAGCGTCGTGACCTTTGATTACGAGAAGTACCAGGACCACCTCCATCTCGTCCGCACGTACGGCCCGACGGCCCTGTTCATGGACAAGGTGCTCCGGCGGGTCAGCGCGCGGATGCGCGGCCAGCGCGTCCTCGACCTCGGCTGCGGCACGGGACACAACAGCCTCCTCTTCGAGCGCGAGAACACGCTCGTCTCCTACGATCCGGCGCTCTCGGGCGTGCGCGTGACCCAGGCGCGCCGCGCCCGGCCCGGCGGCTGCGTCGTGGGCGGCGGCGAGGCCCTGCCCTTCAGGACCGGGTCCTTCGACTGGGTCGCGATGATCGACGTGCTCGAGCACATCGAGGACGACCATGGCGTCGCCGCGGAGGTCCTCCGGGTGCTCCGGCCCGGCGGCCGCGTCCTGTGCATGGTGCCGGAGAACCCGCGCCTGTACTCCCGCATCGACGCCGCCAACGGTCACGTCCGCCGCTACACGCGCGACGCGCTGCTCTCGGTCTGGGCGCCCTGCAGGCCCGAGGTGCTCTTCGACTACGGCTTCCCGTTCATGCGCGCCTATCTCGCCCTCCTCGCGCGCGTGCACGACGCGGTCGTTCCCGAGGCCGAGCCCGCGGGTCTCAGGCGCCTGGCCCTGGCCACGTTCAGCCGGGCGCTCACGGCGCTCTTCACCGCCGATCTGGCGTTCGCGGGCTGGTGGAAGGGCGTCGAGCTGGTGGCGGTGCTGCGCAAGCCGTCAACGGCCTAGCTCGCGCCGCAGCTGCCACGCGGTATAGGAACGCGGCTCGAGCCGCGCGTACTCCCGCAACTCGGTGCGCGCCGCTCGCGCGTCGCCGCGCTGTCGGAAGATCAAGCCGAGACTCAGGTGCGCGCCGGCGAAGCGCGGGTCGAGCGCCAGGGCCGCGTGCTGCTCCCGGACCGCGTCGTCGAGACGTCCGAGCGCGAGATACGCGTCACCGAGCGCGCCGTGCGCCCGCGGGTCGGCCGGCGTGAGCGCGACCGCGGCCGTCAGCTCTCTCACTCCACCGGCCGCGTCGCCGCTCCGGATGAGCGCGACGGCGCGCCGCTGGCGCTCGAGACTCTCGCCCTTCGCCAGCGCGGCACGCCACGCCGGCTCCAGCGCCACGCCGCGGGCCGGCTCTCCCAGTCGCCGATACGCCTCGGCCAGCGCCGGGTACGCCGACGCCAGATCCGAATCCCGGCGGAGCGCCCGCTCGAGGGCGTCGGCAGCTCCGCGCGCGTCGCCCGCCTCGAGCAGGACCGCGCCCAGGAGATAGCCCGCGCGCGCGTCCGCCCCGAGCGCCAGGGCTTCCCGGTAGGCGTCCGCCGCGCGCGCGAAGTCCTTCTTGCGCCACCATGCGAGCGCCTGTCCCTGCAGCGCCGCCGGGCGCGTGCGCGCGTCACGGGCGCGACCGAAGGCTTCGAGCGCGCCGTCGAGAGCGCCCGCCTGGAGGCGCGCGAAGCCGAGCAGCGTCCCGCCCACCGACGAGCCCGTCTCGGCGACGTTGCGCGCGAGCTCGGCCGCGACCTCCGGCCCCGCGTCGGGCGCGGCGAGCGTCCGCACCAGCCCCTGCGCGCCATTCGCCGGCTTGACGCGTCGATACTCGTCGCGCTCGATCGCGGCCTGGTACGCGCCGCCGCGGCGGAGATAGACGAGCGCGACGTCGTCCCAGTAGACGAGCGCCCACTCCGGTGACGTGAGCGCCCGATCCGCGTCGGGTCCCACCACGTCCTCGATCGGCACGCCGGCGTAGGCCGGATAGTCCACGACCGCCGCGTCGAAGCCATAGGTCTTCGCGAGACGCGCCAGGTGCGCGGGGTACGCGCGCGCGAAATGGATCTCCTCCACGAGATCGGGCGGCACGTAGCCGCGCCCGTCCACGATCGCGGCGCGCCGAGGAAAGTCCCGCCACGCGACGTAGCCGCCCCAGTGGAACGCGTTGAAGATCCGCCCTGTAGCGCCGATGCGGTCGAGGTAGGCGAGCGCCCGCTCGGGGACCTCGCGCGCGTCGACGCCGAGGCCGAAGACCTTGCGCGACTCGCCGAAGGGACCCCGTCCGGCGAGCGCGAGGCCGCCGAGCACAAGGTCGCCGGCGAGCCACAGGGCCGCGAGAGGGAGCGCGGCTCGCCGCGCCGCGCGGGGCGGCAGCCATCCGGCCAGCTCGGCGAGATTGCGGGCGAGCACGGGCGCGGCGACGATCGCGAAGAGGAACACGAAGCGCGCCGCCGAGAACCCGAGCCACGCGAAAGGCGCCACGAGCAGGACGTCCACGATCGACGCCCGTCGCGCGAGCAGCAGGAACGTCACAACGAGCAGCGCGCCCAGGACGTACAGCATCGGGTAGTGGGACAGCGCCGGCCGCTGGAGCTCGGCGATCTCCTGGGTGAACCAGGGCGTCGTCGCGAGCCGGAACGGCAGCGTGAGCGCGTCGATGCCGTACGGGTTCAGGCACGAGGCCGCGCCCACGAGGCCGAAGACGACCGCGACCGGCGTGAGCCGCAGACCGAGCCGGCGGTCCGCCAGGCCGCCGGCGACGACGGCGGCGAAGGGGCCCGCGACGACGATCGCGCTCGGGTGGACGTTCACCCAGATCGCCTGGAGGAGCGGGAGTCCCCAGAGCCAGGGGCGCCCCTCGACGAGCCACGCGCGCAAGACCAGAATGGCAGACGCGATGAAGAGCATGAGTCCCAGGTCCGGTCGCTCGACGAAGCGGTGGCGGATCGAGAGCATCACGACGAGGACGACGGCCGCGGCGAGCACGGGGCGGAGCGCGTCCCGGGGCCCGGCCCGGAGGATCGCGTCGCGCCAGAGGACCCAGGCGACCAGCGCGAGGACGGCCGCCTTGAGCACGATCACGCCCGCGAACCCCGACGCGGCCCACGCGAGATAGAGCAGGACGTCGAAGAGCCACTCCGTGTCGTAGAACGGCATCGCGCCGCTCGGATAACTGAGGACCTCGTGCGACGGGAGGCCGCCGAGCCCGACGATCAGCCGACCGAGGGCGAGGTGCGTCCACGCATCCGAATCCTCGACGCGCGTGAGGCCGAGCGCGAACGTGACGGCGACGACGAGCGCGCCCGACAGGCGCCGCGCCGAGGGAACGCTCATCCGGCCGTCCGGGGGCGCGCGGCAACCCACGCGACGAGGGCCACGCCGTAACAGGCGGCACCCGTCCAGAACGCGGCCGAGATGGACACGCTCAGCGCGATCGCCAGCGCCAGGACCGAGCCGCAGACCGAGGTCGCGCCGTTGACGCCCCAGAGCCACGGCGTCAGCGCCGGCGAGCGGCGCGCGGCGCGGGCCATCCCGAGCGGGAACGCGGTGCCCATCAGAAGGCCGAGCGGGAAGAGGATCGCGACCGACACCGCCACGCGGACCGGTGTGGTGGCACCCTGCCAGGCGTGGATCAGCGCCGGCGTCAGGGCGCCGAAGAACAGGAGCGCGACGAGCAGAAGCACGAGCACCGGTCCGCCGCCGCGCTCGGCGAGACGCAGCCGCCCGGCCGCCCAGCTGCCGAGTCCGCTCGACGCCAGAAGGGCGAAGAGCACGACCGACAGGCTATAGGTCGGGTGTCCCAGGAAGACGATGAGCCGTTGCATCTGCGACACCTCGACGAGCATGAAGCCGAGTCCGATCGCCGCGAAAAACCCGAGGAGCGACCAGCCGCCCGCGAGCGCGCGCAGGGACGCCGTCGCCAGGAGTGGCACGATCACCGTCAGCAGCGTCAGCGTCAGGACGGCGACGAGGAGCGCGCCGAGCACCGACACGGCGCGCATGTTCACGTTGTCCGCCGAGGCGCGCCAGCGCTCCCCATCGAACACGTCGCGGAAGCGCAGCGTGTGGAAGAAGAAGGGGCTGTCGTCCGTGGGCGGCGCGATGTTGACGGGGAAGGTCGCGAGGAGTCCGTCGAGCCCGTCGGCCGACAGAGCCCGGACGAAGGTCGGATCGAGCGCCGCCCGCGGGCTGAGCACGACGTCGAATCCCATGCGGGCGGCGAGCGCCTCCAGCGCGTCGATGTCGGCCTCGGCGAACGGGCGCCGCGCGACCAGCACCGTCGCGACGCCGTCCGGACCGCGGCCCCCGGTCCGGGACGCGAGCTGCCGGACGATGACGACGTGCCGCCTCGGCTCGGCGGCGCCCTGCCGCCTGAGCGCGGCGGCGGCGAGCGTCGTCAGCCGGTAGATCTCGTCGGGCCGGGCCCGGGCGTAGAAGCGCGAGACAGAGAAGACGCCCGGATCGCTCAGCCGGTCGAGAAAGAGAGTCCACGCCTCGACCGTGTACAGCGAGTTCTCGCTGAGCACGAACGCGCCCGCGGCGGTCGCGGCCCACGTGTCGATGAGGGACACCTGCGTGATGTCGAAGCGCTCGCGCGTGCGCGCGACCCAGCTCCGGGCCTCGTCGTTGACGAAGGTCACCCTGGAATCCTTGTCGAGATGCCCGGTGAAGTCGCCGTACGTGCGCGTGACCGTGTCGATGATCGCGCCGTTGATCTCGACGCCGACGACCGACCGCTGCCCGAAGAGCAGCGCCGACAGCACGTCGCGGCCGCCGCCGGGACCGATGACGAGCACCCGGGCGTCTCGGCGGATCCAGTGCGCGACGTTCGTGACGTCGTAGCGGAGGAACTCGAGGCCGTCGAGCGTGCCGTCGTAGGCCGTGATGGGCGTCCCAGCGCCGGCGTCGATGAGGAGGAGCAGCTGCCGCACCTTCGCGTCTTTCGGCGCCCGGTCGCTCAGACCCCAGCCGAACGCGGGCGTGGGGTTCTCGGGATCTCCGAAGACCGTGATCCGCGAGAACGAGTTCCAGCGCTCGTGGAGCGGCCGCGCCTCCGGAATCCCCTTGACCCAGCGCAGGGTCAGCAGCGGCGCCTGTGCCCGCGCGAGGGCGCCGTTGGTCACGGCCAGGCACGCGAGCACGAGCGTGGCGACCAGCGCCGCGCGCGCCGGGCGCTGCCCGCGCTCGGCGAAGCAGACGGCGCCGAGTGTCGTCAGCGCGGCGACGGCGACGACGGCGGTCGGGCCGTCGGCGACCTCCAGCGCCCCGATGACGAGCAGGCAGGCGAGGGCCGCCCCGGCCAGGTCGGCGGCGTAGAGACCGCTCACGTGGCGAGGGAATCGGGTGAGCGCGAGGCAGACCGTCACCCCGCTCAGCGCGAACGGCAGCGCCAGCACGCCGTAGCCCCAGATCGCCGCGAGGATGCCGGCGGGCGTGAGGCCGACGCGGAGAGGCTCGCGCAGGTGAAGCTCGAAGCTCACCACGATCGCCACGCCGAAGCCCAGCGCGGACCACGCCAGCTGTCCCGCGACCCCCGCCGGCGGGAACAGCCGCGGCGCCAGGTACACGACGAGCGCGCCGACGGTCATGCCGAACATCGCGACCGAGATGGCCACGAAGGCGAAGTGGTACCACATGGTGACGCTGAAGATGCGCGTGAGGACGATCTCGTACATGACCGTCGCCAGCGTCACGAGGAAGAGGCCGACGTACGTCCGCCGCGCGGGCGCGGGCAGAACACGAGGCGAGCCTGTCGTCATCCCACCGGGCTTGATTCTAGCGGAAGGACCCCGCCGTCAGGCGCGGGGCGATTCGCCGACGGCCAGAACGACCAAGGGGCCGGGCGCCGCGGTCGGCTGGACGCCGCGCCCGTACGCCGCGACCCGCTCGGAGACCCAGCCCACGCAGGGCGTGCGCTCGTCCACGAGCGAGCGGATCGCCGACCACTCGTCGGCCGCCGCAGCGCCGAGGAGGACCTGCCGCTCGGCGCTCGCGATCACAAGAACGAGGTGCGCCGGGCGGCCCTCGAGGCGCTTGAGCGCCGTCAGGGCGGCGTCGGCCGCGCCGTGCACGAGCTGGGCCCGGGTGACCGGCCCGCCGTCCGCGGCCGCGGCGTCGTGGTACCCAAGCCCGGTCGCGTACGATGCCTCGATCGCCGCGACGCTCGCCGTCGCGTCGGGCGCGCCGTGGACGAGGTTCGAGGCGACCGTGCAGCACACGGTCCGCATCTTGGGTCCCATGTAGCCCCGCCAGGAGTCGAGGAACGCCAGGGCCGCGTCCTCGGCCGCCGCGCGCGCGAACGCGATGCCGAGCCCGCGCGGATAGTGGGCGCGGAACGGCCAGCCCGCGAGCGTGAGACGGGCCACGGCCCGGCCGGCGTCCTTGGGCTCGCGCGCTCCGGTCGTCGCGGCGCCGCTCGCGGCTCCCTCCGCGTTCGCGATCGCGATCACCAGCGCGCCGCTCTGCATGGGGCCGTGGTCGGTCAGCAGGGCCGCGACCTCGGCCCCCGCGACCGCGACGGAGCCGAGCGCGCGCCGCGCCTCAGCGACGACGTCGCCCCGGGGCGCGCCCACGGTCACGACGAGCGCCAGATCGGCGTCCAGGCCGTTGAGACGGGCTCCAGCAAGGGCCGCGGCGCGTCCGACCGCCTGGGAGGGGTCCGGATGCGACGCGGAGCCGCACCCGATCTCGAGCCGCGAGGCCAGCAGTTCCTGGGCGAGCACCGTCGCTGCCATACGCTCTGCGCTAGCTGCAGCCGGGATGCCAAGGTGTAAGGACATGAAATGACTGAGCAATGGGAAAGGGAGATGGATGATTTCGTGCCGGGTCGGCACTTTGGGACTGACGGCCTTGGGCAGTCTCAGAGCATCCCGTACTCCTTGAGGCGGCGGTAGATCGTCCGGCGGGAGATGCCGAGGGCCTTGGCGGCCGCCTCCTTGTCGTCGTTGAGGAGCACAAGCGCCTTGAGAATGAGCTCGCGCTCGACATCGCCCAGCGTCGGAATCGTCTGGGGAGAGGCGGCCAGCGGCGCGGTGGTCATCGGCGTCTTCGTCAGGCTCGGCAGGTCGCCGAACGTGATCGTCTCGCGCGCGCCCATCGCGTAGGCGCGCTCGAGAAGGTTCTCGAGCTCGCGCACGTTGCCGGGGAAGCCGTAACCCGAGAGGGCGGCGAGCGCGTCGGGCGCGACGCTCTTGACGTCGCGGTGGAAGCGGCGGTTGAAGCGGCGGAGGAAATGGTTGACCAGCGCCGGAATGTCGTCGCGACGATCGCGCAGGGGCGCCAGCTGGATGCGCACGACGTTGAGCCGGTAGAAGAGGTCCTGCCGGAACGCCCCCTCGCTGATCGCGCGGTCGAGGTCCCGGTTCGTCGCCGCGATCACGCGCACGCTGACGGGATACGCCTTCGTCGACCCGACGGGGCGCACCTGCATCTCCTGGAGGACGCGCAGCAGCTTCACCTGGAGCGGCGGCGACAGCTCGGCGATTTCGTCGAGGAAGATGGTGCCCTCGTCGGCGCCGCGGAAGAGGCCGAGCGCGTCCGATACGGCGCCCGAGAACGCGCCGCGCACGTGCCCGAAGAACTCGGACTCCAGCAAGTCTGGAGGAATCGCGCTGCAGTTGACCGGGATGAACGGGCGCTTGGCGCGCGACGACAGCCGGTGGACGGCGGCGGCAACGAGCTCCTTGCCGGTGCCGCTCTCACCCTCGATGAGCACCGGCGAGTCGGCGGCGGCGACCTTGCCGATGATGTCCTTGACCTTCTGCATCTCCTCGGAGCTGCCGATGAGCTCGCTCACCGTGAGCTCCTCACCCAGACGCGCGCGCAGCGAGTGGATCTCGCCGCGCAGGAACCTCCGCTCCATCATCCGCGCCATCATGTGGCGCAGCTCGTCGAGGATCAGCGGCTTGGAGAGGTAGTCGTACGCGCCCTCTTTGAGGGCCTGGACCGCCGACGTGATCGTCGGATAACCGGTCATCATGACCACCTCGATCGTTTCGTCGTGCTTGCGGACCTCGCGGAGCAGCTCGAGGCCGTTCATGTCCGGCATCCGGATGTCCGTGATGAGGGCGTCGAAGATCTCCGCGCGGAGCAACTCGAGCGCCTCGGTGGCGGAGCTGGCGCAGGTCACCGCGTATCCCCACTGCGTCAGGGCTTCCTTGAGCAGCAACAGGATGGGTCGCTCGTCGTCGACGACCAGAATCTTCGCGGCTTCCACGGCACCCCGACTGTAGCACGCTGCGGTGTCAAACTGACAAGCATTAGTTAGTCCAACGCCGGGGCGCGGGTTGCGCGGGAACGATCGCCATGTTAGCGTGGTCGTTGACCTTTTCCGAGGAGATCAGCCAATGGCCGACACGGCAACGCTCCATCTCACCGAGCAGAACTTCGACGAGGCGCTGGCGGCGAGCCCCGGGCTCCTGATGGTGGACTTCTGGGCCGAGTGGTGCGGGCCCTGCCGGGCCGTCGCGCCCGTCCTGGAAGAGCTCGCGCGCGAGGCGGCGGGGCGCGTGACCCTGGCCAAGGTGAACGTGGACGAGAACCCCGGTCTGGCCGCCCGCTACGGGATCCGGTCCATCCCGACCATCCTGTTCGTGAAGCAGGGGAAGGTCGCCGAGCAGGTGATCGGCGCCGTACCGAAGGCCAGGCTGCGCGAGAAGCTGGACGCGCTCTCCGCGTAGCGCGCCGTCGAGCGCCGCATCAGTTCCGCCGGCTTAGCCATCCCTTCGCTGTCGCCGACCCGCGACGAGTTCGTGGCGCTCGCGGGACAGGGCAACCTCGTGCCCGTCTTCGCCGAGCTGCCGGCGGACCTCGACACGCCGCTCTCGGCTTATCTCAGGCTCCGTCCGGGACCGTACGCGTTCCTGCTCGAGTCCGTGGAGGGCGGCGAGAAGTGGGCGCGCTACTCGTTCCTCGGAACGGACCCGTTCATGATCTTCACGGCCAAGGACGGCAGGCTCGCCGTCCGGCGCGGGGGCGGGCGCGCCGAGCGGCTTCCCGACGGCGATCCGCTCGAGGCACTGCGCGGTCTGCTGCGCGAGGTCACGCCGGTCGTGGTGCCCGGTCTCCCTCGCTTCCAGGGCGGGGCCGTCGGCTACCTCGCCTACGACATGGTCCGCCACATGGAGCGGCTGCCGCGCAGGACCGTCGACGACCTCGGCCTGCCGGACGCCGTGTTCATGCTGACCGACACGCTCCTCGTCTTCGACAACCTGCGGCACCGCCTGCTCGTCATCGCGAACGCCCGGGTCGACAAGCACGACCGCGCGTCGCTCGACCGGGCCTACGATCGCGCCGCCGTGAAGATCGGCATGACGCTCGCGAAGCTCGCGCGACCGGTGCGGGCGCCCGAACCGCTGCCGCTCCTGCCGCCGGGCCCGCTTCTGGCGCTCGGCGAGGACGGGTTCAGCTCGACGATCGACGAGCCCACGTTCGTCACGGCGGTCCAGCGCGCCAAGGAGTACATCGCGGCCGGCGACGCGTACCAGATCGTGCTCGCGCGACGGCTCGACACGCGCCTCCGCTCGGACCCGTTCACGGTCTACCGCGCGCTCCGGACGATCAACCCCTCCCCGTACCTGTTCTACCTGCGGCTCGGCCGGACGACGATCGTCGGGTCCTCGCCGGAGGTGCTGGTGCGCGTCGAGGGCGATCGCGTCGAGGAGCGCCCGATCGCCGGCACGCACCCCCGCGGTGCCACCGAGGCGGAGGACGCGTCGATCGAGCACGCGATGCAGACCGATCCCAAGGAGCGCGCCGAGCACGTCATGCTCGTGGACCTCGGGCGCAACGACGTCGGCCGCGTCGCCGAGCTCGGCTCGGTCAAGGTGACCGAGTTCATGGTGACCGAGCGGTACTCGCACGTCATGCACCTCGTGAGCCACGTCGTCGGCCGGCTGCGCGCGGGCGCCGACGCCTTCGACGTCCTGCGCGCCTGCTTCCCCGCGGGGACGGTCAGCGGCGCGCCGAAGATCCGCGCCATGGAGATCATCGACGAGATCGAGCCCACCCAGCGCGGGCCGTATGCCGGCGCCGTCGGCTACGTCTCGTACTCCGGCAATCTCGACTCGTGCATCACGATCCGCACAATCGTCTGCCGCGGGGCGCGCGCGTCGATCCAGGTCGGCGCGGGGATCGTCGCGGACTCGGATCCGAAGACCGAGTGGCTCGAGACCTGCTCGAAGGCGCGGGGGCTCGTCCTGGCGCTCCGCATGGCCGCATCGCGCGGTCGCGTATGATCCTGGTCGTCGACAACTACGACTCGTTCACCTACAACCTCGTCCAGTATCTGGGCGAGCTGGGCGCCCGGCTGGAGGTCGTCCGCAACGACGCGGTCTCCGCAGACGACGTCGCCTCCATGCGCCCCGAGCGCATCGTCATCTCGCCCGGCCCTGGCACGCCCGACCAGGCGGGCGTGTCGCTCGACGTCATCCGACGATTCGGCCCGACGACCCCGATCCTCGGCGTGTGCCTCGGTCACCAGGCGATTGGCCGGGCCTTCGGCGCGACCGTGGCGCGCGCCGGACAGCAGATGCACGGCAAGACCTCGGAGATCCGGCACGACGGACGGGGCGTGTTCGCGGGGCTGCCGAGCCCCTTCACGGCGACGCGCTATCACTCGCTGGTGATCCTCCGGGACACGGTGCCCGAGGAGCTCGAGGTCGCGGCCACGGCGGAGGACGGCGAGATCATGGGCGTCCGTCACCGTCGCTATCCGATCGAGGGGGTGCAGTTCCACCCCGAGTCCATCCTGACGGTCGAGGGCAAGCGGCTGCTCAGGAACTTCCTCGAGTCGCCTGTACCGGCGGGGCGCGCGTGAATCCTCCGCGAACGGGCGAAGACGCCCTCATCGACATCATCGCCCGCCTGGCGACCGGGACCGGCGGGGGCGCGGGCGTCCGGGCCGGGATCGGCGACGACACCGCCGTGCTCGAGGTCACGGGCGGCCGGCTCCTGCTGGCGACGACCGACCTCCTCGTCGAGGACGTCCACTTCCGCCGGCGCTGGGCGGCCCCCGCGGACATCGGCTGGAAGTCGATCGCGGTGAATCTCTCCGACATCGCCGCGATGGGCGGGGTGCCGTGCTGGGCTCTCGTCGCGCTCGGCTGCCCCGACGACGTCGGCGAGCCGGAGATCCGGGCCTTCTACGACGGCGCGCTGACGTGCGCGTCCGCGCACGACGTCGCGGTCGTCGGCGGCGACACCTCGGCGTCGCCCGCGGGCTGGCTGGTGAACGTGACGCTGCTCGGTGAGACCGCGCACCGGCCGCTGCTGCGCTCGACGGCGCGGCCGGGGGACGCGGTCGCGGTGACCGGGTCCCTCGGCCGCGCGGGTGCGGGGCTCGCGGCACTCGAGCTCGGGTCCGTCCCCGCCGGAGTCCCACCCGCCACGCTCGCCGCGCTGACCTCGGCCCATCTCCGTCCCCGACCGCGGACACGCGAGGGGCGCTGGCTCGGCGCGGAGGGCTCGACGCGCGCGATGATGGACCTGTCCGACGGGCTCGCGAGCGACCTGCCGCGTCTCTGTGCCGCCAGCGCCGTCGGCGCACGGGTCGAGCTGGGGCGCGTGCCCGTGGACGAGGCGACGCGCGCGCTTGGCGCGGCACTCGACGTCGATCCGCTCGGTTGGGCGACGGGCGGCGGGGAGGACTACGAGCTCCTGCTCACTTGCCCGGCCGACGCCTTCGCGCGTCTCGCGAGCGGACTCGAAGAGGCGACCGGCACGCCGCTGACACGCGTCGGCGAGATCGTTCTGGGCGCCGGAGTCACGTGGCTCGATGCGGCCGGCCGCTCGGTCGCTGTGGCCCCGGGATGGCAGCACTTCGTCGGACGCGCCGCGGCGGGAGTCCGCCGGTGACGAGCGACTGGCTCGTCCTCAAGCTGGCCCTGCTCGCCGCGTTCGTCGTCTGCTCCGCGATCTTCACCGGGGCCGAGGCCGCCTACTTCTCGCTCGGCCGCGCCCGGCTCCGCCGCGTGGCGGCCGCCGACGGCGGCAGCGGAGGGGCCCCGCTCATCGAGCGGCCCCACGAGCTGCTCGTCACGCTGCTGGTCGCGATCACCCTCATCAACATCGCCGCGGCCGCGCTCGCCTCGTCGATCGCCTACGGCCTTCTCGGCGAGTCCTTCGGGCTCGTCGTCGAGGTCGTCGTGATGATCCTGGTGCTGACGACTTTCGGCGAGGTCCTGCCGATGACCCTGGCCGTCAAGTACCCGGAGGCCACCCTCCGGGTGGTGCACAGGCCGGTCGGCTGGCTCGCCGCTGTACTCGCGCCGGTGCGCGCGGCGCTCGGTGCGCTGACGGTGCTCACCGTACGGCTCATCGGCGGGGGACGCGAGTCGCAGCCCGAGCTGAGCGAGGAGGACCTCCGCACGCTCGTGGACGTCGGCGCCGAGGAGGGCGTCGTCGAGTACCAGGAGCGGGAGATGATCCACAAGGTCTTCGAGCTGGAGGACACCCTCGTCCGCTCGATCATGATCCCGCGCACCGACATGTTCTGCCTCGACGTCGCGACGCGGCGTGAGGCGATCCTGCCGGCCCTGCGGGAGCACCTCCACTCGCGCGTGCCCGTCTACGAAGGCTCGATCGACGTGATCGTGGGCATCCTCTACGCGAAGGAGCTCCTGCCGTGGGTCGCGGGGCTGCCCGCCGCCTTCGATCTTCGGGCGCACCTGCACCCGCCCTACTTCGTGCCGGAATCGAAGCGCGCGGACGCGCTCCTGCCGGAGCTGCAGGCGAAGAAGATCCAGCTGGCAATCGTGGTGGACGAGTACGGCGGGACCGCGGGTCTCGTGACGCTCGAGGACCTCCTCGAGGAGCTCGTCGGCGAGATCGCCGACGAATACGACGAGCCCGAGCGGCTGATCCAGCGCCTCGACGCCCGCACCTTCCGCGTCGCCGGCAAGCTGCCCGTCGAGGAGCTCAACGCCGCCACTGGTCTCTCGATCTCCAACGAGGCGTACGACACTGTCGGCGGCTGGGTCCTCGACCTCTTCGGTCGCGTGCCGCGGCCCACCGAGCGCGTGGAGACGCCGGAGCTGGTCGTCACGGTGGAGAAGGTCGAGCGCACACGCGTCGTCGAGATCCTCCTGTCGCTGCGCGCGCCCACCCGGCGGGAGGCCGCGGCGTGACGCTGCTCTGGCTCGCGATCGCGTGCCTGCTGGCGACGATGTTCTTCTCGGCGGCCGAGATGGCCTTCATCGCCGCCAACCGCCTCCGGCTCCGGCACCTGGCCGAAGAAGGGCACGGTGTCGCGCGGCGGTATCTCGACGCCTTCCGCCAGCCCGAGCGCGCGCTCTCGACGGCCATGATGGGTGTGACCGTCGCGCACATCGTCGCCGCCTCGGCGGCGACGCGGAGCCTCCTGCCGACGGCCGGCGAGTGGGCGCCCCTCATCGTCACGCTGACGCTCACGCCGCTCATGCTGGTCTTCGGCGAGATCATCCCCAAGGCGATCGCGCGCGAGTGGTCGACGACGCTGATCCTGCGTCTCTTCCGGCCGCTCACGTGGGCCTCGACCGCGCTCGCCCCATTCGTCGCGTTCGCCAACACGATCGTCGGGTCGCTCCTCCGCGCCTTCGGCGGGCCACGCCCCGACGTGCGCCACTTCGTCTCCCGCGAGGAGCTCAAGGCGCTCCTCGCCATGGAGCCGGGCGAGGCGGAGGTCTCCACGCAGGAAGCCCAGATGATCGACAAGATCTTCGACCTCGGCGACAAGACGGTGCGCGAGGTCATGGTGCCGCTCGTCGAGGTCGCGATGCTCCCCGACACGGCACCGACGGCCGAGGCGATCCGGCTCGTCGTCGAGCGCGGCTTCTCGCGCATCCCCGTGTACGGCCAGCGCGAGACCAACGTCGTCGGCGTGGTGTCGGCGATGGACATCCTCCGGCGCGGCGCCGAGGTCCCGTCGGTGGACGGGCTCCGCCGCCCCGCCTACTACGTGCCGGAGACCAAGCGGCTCGACGACCTGCTGCGCGAGATGCAGCGCGGTCGCAACCACATGGCGGTCGTGGTGGACGAGTACGGCGGCTCGACCGGCGTGGTGACGCTCGAGGACATCCTCGAGGAGATCGTGGGCGAGATCCACGACGAGAAGGACCGGACGCCGGAGACCGTCGAGCGCCTGCCCGACGGCAGCTACTGGGTCGCGGCCCGCACCAACATCGACGAGCTGAACGAGGCCCTGGGGTGGAGCCTGCCGAAGGCGGAGTACGAAACCGTCGCCGGCCTCGTGCTTGCCACACTGCACCGGATTCCCAGGACCGGGGAAGAATTCCACACGCCCGGGTACGCGATCACCGTGCTCGAGGCGGACGCGCGGACGGTGATCGCGGTGAAGATCGCCCCGACGTCGACGCCGGGGCCCACATCCTGAGTCGGAGTAGGGATTGATGATTTCTCATAACCCCCTCCACGGATCCCAGCGAGCGGGATTACCGCACTGGGCTCTTGCCTCAGGTGACAACGCCAAGTCGCCTCAAGGGATAGGGATGGCAAATGCGTGGCGGAGGCAGCCAGCGCTGAATGAGCCGCCGCATCCGTTCCCAGGTGATACGAGCGGTCTGGCTACGCCGCCGCAGCGCACGACACCAGAGTCGCCCAACCTGGAAACAGAACGTGAACAACGCCCGGCCGTTCATGGGCACCCCGTAGTACCGCAGATGCCCTTCCACGACCGAGCGCAGCCACCTGCCGACCGCCGAGATCGGTGCGTGCAAGCGTCGCCGAAGCTCAGTTTTCACCTCGCTCAACTTCGCCTGCAACCTCTTCCGGATCGTCTGCCTCACCACCGTGAACCGTCCATTCCGCTTCTTCCCGCAGATGTGCGTGAAGCCGAGGAAGTTGAACGTCTCCGGCTTCCCCTGCCCGGCGCGCCGCCGGTGCTCGGCCGCGAATGGCCCGAACTCCAGCAGCCGCGTCTTCTCGGGGTG
>JBOHQB010000422.1:0-2712 GCA_050731995.1 Candidatus Rokuibacteriota bacterium | reverse complement strand
TCTCGCGCAGGAGCGAATCGGCGCGGTTCTCGAGCCGGTTCACCTCGACGGCGTGCTCGTGAAAACCCGGAGACATCGTGCGGAGGCAGCGGATGCACCGGTCCATCGCCGCGATCTGCGTGACGATTAGGTCGGCCATGGCGCGGCACGCCGAGGTCGGCTCCTTGATGTGATAGATCACGAGGCGCTCCGCCACCGCTTCGATGAAGTCGAGGACGTCGTCGAGCCGCGTGGCCAGATCGTGGATGTCCTCGCGGTCGAGGGGCGTGATGAACGTCGTGTTGAGCTTTTTGACGATCTCGTGGGTGATCTGATCGCCGGCGTGCTCGACCTCCTTGATCGCGAACGCCTTGGCGCGGGCGTCGGCGAAGTTGTGGACGAGCTCGGACAGGAGCGCGCCGGCGTTGATGATGTGCTGGGACTGCTGCTCGAAGTAATCGAAGAACCGGACTTCCTTCGGGATCAGGTTGAACATGCCGGCTCGCGGAGCAGTGTAGCCGAATGCGCCCCGCTCTGCCAGCCGGACACGCATGCTATCATCGGCCACTTCACCGATAAGGAGACGCACAGATGCGCCGACTCGCCGCGCTCGTCACCCTCGTCACCGTCGTGGCCCTGGCCGCCGCCACCGGACTCGCCGCCTATCCGGAGCGCCCGGTCAAGCTGATCGTGCCCTGGGCCGCCGGCGGCGACACCGACTCGATCTTCCGGCCGCTCGCCCAGCTTCTCCAGAAGCACCTGGGTCAAACCGTCGTCATCGCCAACGTCACGGGCGCCTCCGGCACCGCCGGAGCCCGCGAAGCCAAGGGTTCGCCGCCCGACGGGTACACGCTCTACGCGATCCACGACTACATCCACTCGACGTACTACACGGGCGTCGCCGACGTCGCCTACACCGACTTCGAGCCCGTCTGCTCGGTCTCCACCACCCCGTCGGTGCTGACGGCGAGCCCGAAGACCAAGTGGTCGTCGTGGCAGGAGCTGCTGGGCGACGCGAAGGCGCGTCCGGGCCAGATCAGCGTCGGGGCCACGCTCGGCTCCACGAGCCATTTCTTCCCGGCGCTCATCGAGAAGGCCGCCGGGATCAAGTTCAAGTACGTCTCCTACGAGGGTCTCGCGCCGCGGATGAACGCGATCCTCGGCGGCCACATCGACCTCACCGACTCGAACCTCACCCAGAAGGGCAAGGTCGAGGCCGGCCAGCTCAAGTTCCTCGCCGTCGCGACCGACAAGCGGCTGCCCGACGCGCCGAACGTGCCGACGCTGAGGGAGCTGGGGGTCAACGTCGTGTACGCCGTGACCCGCGGCGTGACGCTGCCGAAGGGCACGCCCGCGGAGATCGTCGCGAAGGTCGCGGACGCGTGCGCGAAGGCGACCGCGGAGGCCGCGTTCGCCGAGGCGATGGCCAAGCAGGGCACCTTCGTGCGCTACATGGACCGTCAGGCCTACGCGGCCTTCCTCAAGGAAAACGACCAGATCAACAAGGACCTCGCGCGGGACCTCGGCTTGCTGAAGCGGTAGCGCCAGCGCGACGGTGGTCCCGCTCTCCCGCGACGGCGTCGCCGGCCTGATCGGCCTGGTCGGGTCGGCGACGCTCTACGTCAGCTCGCTGAGCCTGCCGCAGCCGGCCCTCGTGCCGATCGGCCCCGGCTTCTATCCGCGCTTCCTCTTCGCCGTCACCGGGGTTCTGAGCCTGCTGCTGCTCGTGACCGACCTCCGCCACCGCACCGCGCCACCGCGGCGGACCGACACGCGCTACCGACTCGTCGTCCTGAGCTTCCTGGTCTTCGCCGGCTATGTCTTCGCCATGCCGTGGCTCGGCTACCGCGTGTCGACCTTCCTCTTCGTCGGCGTGGTCAGCGCAATCATCGAGCCGCCCCGCGGCGCGCGCTGGTGGGCCCTCCTGGCGCTGGCGCTCCTGACGACCGTGGCCACGTACCTGGTCTTCGAGCGTTACCTCTCGGTGCTGCTGCCGCGCGGCCGGCTCACGGGGTTCTGAGATGTTCGGCCCGCTCGTCTCGAGCTTCGCCGAGATTCTCCAGCCACAATACCTGCTCCCCCTGACCATCGGCACGCTGGCCGGGCTGATCGGCGGCGCGCTGCCGGGCGTGACGATCACGATGACGATCATCATCGTGCTGCCGTTCACCTTCGGCCTCGACCCGCTCGCCGGGCTGGCGGCGATGGTGGGCGTGTACGTCGGCGGCGAGTCGGGCGGCCTCGTGACGGCGAGCCTCATCGGAATCCCGGGCACGCCCTCGGCGGTCGCGACGACTTTCGACGGCTTCCCGATGGCGAAGAAGGGCGAGCCCGGCCGTGCCGTGTGGCTCGGCACGTGGGCATCGTTCATCGGCGGGATCCTCGGCGCGGTCTTCCTCATCGGCGCGACGGTGCCGCTCGCGCGCTTCGCGCTCCAGTTCGGACCGTGGGAGTACTTCTCGCTCTTCGTCTTCGCGCTGTCGATGGTGGCGGGCCTCACCGAGGCCTCACTGCTCAAGGGCCTGCTCAGCGGGGCGATCGGCCTCGTCATCACCGTCATCGGCACCGATCCCATCATGGCGGTGCCGCGCTTCACGTTCGGCAGCGACGTCTTGCAGTCCGGCTTCCAGTTCCTGCCGGTGCTGATCGGCGTTTTCGCCTTCGCCCAGATCATGACCGATCTCGAGAAGATCGCGGCGGGGACGCGGCCCGACTCGGTGGACGCACCGGACC
>JBOHQB010000421.1:0-4796 GCA_050731995.1 Candidatus Rokuibacteriota bacterium | reverse complement strand
CACCTCACCCGCGCGACCCAGCTTGCCGCGGAGCGCGGCGAGCGCGAGCGGGCGGCCGAAGGCCTGGGCGATCGAATCTTGAAGACCCGCGCACCTGTCGTCGTCGAGCGTGTTCCAGCCCTCGGCGAGGGCCACGAGATCGGCGAAGGCGCGCACACGCTCGACGACGCGCCTCGTGGCGGCCTCGAAGTCTTCGGGCTTGGCCGCGGCGATCTGCTGGCGGTGCTCACGCGCGTTGCCCTGGCTCTCGGCGAGCGGTGTGAACGCCGCGTCCTCGCGGTGGACGATCTCGGCCACGCGGTCGAGGACGCGCAGCGCCGCCTCCCGCGCCTTCTCCCACACCTCGCGCTTGGCGCGCACCTCCTCGGCGGTGACGAGCGCCTCGACCACGGGCACCAGGTCTCTGAGCGTCGCGAGGCTCTCGGGCGCGGGCGGGACGTCCAGCAGCAGGACGGCCTCGGCCAGAACGGCCTGGCGGAGCTCGCCGAAGGCGCGCGCGGCGGCCGACAGGCCCGCGAGCAGCCCGGCGTCGGGGGGCGTCGCGGAGCGCAGCGCCTGGGCGGCGCGAGCCGCGTCGGCACCCAGCGCGGTGAACTTCTCGCGCTCGACCGCCAGCCGGCTGGCGAGCTCCTGGTGCGCCGCCTTCACGTGCCGGATTTCTCGGTTGCTGCGGGGCTCATGACTGGCCGCCATAGTATAGACGAGCGAGTCCACCCGTGAGCCGAGCGATGGTCAATTGCTCACCATTGTGGCGGCCAGATTTCGGTCAATTCGCCCGCGGCTGCGCACGGCGCTGATCCTCTAAGTCCTTCTCGAACAAGTTCTTTTGACCGGTCTCCGGAATTGGTACCTCGCTTGCCTAATGTCACAGCGTGCGCCGTCGGGCGCACCGGAGGGAACGATGACTTGGGCCACCACCCGGAGCGTGTTCGTGATTGTCGCCGCCACCGCGGCGCTCTTCGTCGCACCCACCCGGGCGGTGTCGGCCGGGCCGCCCACCGAGCAGCTCCGCGCCGCCGTGGACCGTGTGCTGAAGATCGTCGAGGATCCCGCGTGGAAGCAGCGGACCGAGGAGCGGCGCGCCGCCATCCGGGCGGTCGCCGGCGAGATCTTCGACTTCGCCGAGATCACGCGCCGGACGCTCGGGCCGCACTGGGTCTCGGGGACGCCCGCGCAGCGCGAGGAGCTCGTGCAGCTCTTCGCCGCGCTCCTCGAGCGCTCGTACGTCGGCAAGCTCGAGTCGTACAGCGGCGAGCGCGTCGCCTGGCTCGGCGACTCGGTGGACGCCGACCTCGCGACCGTCCGCACGCGGATCGTCACGAAATCCGGGACCGAGATCCCGGTGGAGTACCGCATGTACCGGCGCGGCGAGCGCTGGCTCACCTACGACGTGACGATCGAGGGCATCAGCCTGGTCGCGAACTATCGCACCCAGTTCAACAAGATCATCCAGACCTCGTCGCACGCGGGGCTCGTCGAGAAGCTTCGCGCCAAGGCGCAGTAGCGTGCCTCGCCGAGGACCGCGTCCGGCTCTCGCGGCCCTCGTCTTGCTTCTCGCCGGCGGGCCGCCCTCGGCGTGGGCGGGGCCGCCGTCCGACCAGCTCCGCGGCTCCATCGACCGCGTCATCCGCGTGCTCGAGGACCCGGAGCTGCGCCGCGCGAGCCGGACGGCCGAGCGGCGCGCCGCCATCCGGAGGATCGCGAACGAGATCTTCGATTTCGCCGAGATCACGCGGCGGTGTCTCGGCACGCACTGGCAGGCGCGCACCCCGGACGAGCGCGAGGAGTTCACGCGGCTGTTCGCCGACCTGCTCGAGCGCGCATACATCGGCAAGCTCGAGTTGTACAGCGGCGAGCGCGTCGTCTACTTGGGCGACGCGGCCGACGACGAGGTCGCCAGCGTCCGCACCCGGCTCGTCACCCGGCAGCGCACCGAGATCCCCGTCGAATACCGCATGCACCGGCGCGACGGGCGCTGGCTCGTCTACGACGTCGCCATCGAGGGCGTGAGCCTCGTCGCCAACTACCGCGCCCAGTTCAACAAGACGATCCAGACCGCGTCGTACTCGGGCCTCGTGGAGCGGCTGCGCGCCAAGCATGACGAGGCGCGCGCGGCGCCGCCGAAGTAGCGCGCGTCCGTCCGCGCTTGACAGCCGTCCGGCCCGATGATGCGATACGGCTCATGAGCTCGACGCCGCGGGCGACGTTCCAGGCGATCGCCGCGAACCTGGCGCGTGTGATGCGCGGCCAGGCGCTCGCGATCCGGTGGCTGGTCGCCGCCCTCGCGAGCGGCGGCCACGTGCTGCTCGAAGACTATCCCGGCACCGGCAAGACCACGCTTGCCAAGGCGCTCGCGCGCTCGCTGGGCGCCGCGTTTCGACGCATCCAGTTCACGCCGGACCTCCTGCCGTCGGACATCCTCGGAGTGTCGATCTACGACCAGCGGGATCAGACGTTCCGCTTCTACGAGGGGCCCGTCTTCACCAACATCCTGCTCGCCGACGAGATCAACCGCGCCTCGCCCCGCACGCAGTCGGCGCTGCTCGAGGCGATGGGCGAGGGGCAGGTGTCGATCGACGGCAAGTCGTACCGGCTCCACGACCTCTTCTTCGTCATCGCCACGCAGAACCCGGTGGAGTTCCGCGGCACGTACCCGCTGCCGGAGGCGCAGATGGACCGCTTCGCGCTCCAGTTCGGGCTCGGCTACGTCGAGCCCGAGGAGGAGGTCGCGATCCTCGCGGCGCAGGAACAGCACCACCCGCTCGACGATCTCGAGGCGGTCGTCACGCTTGACGACCTCGTCGCGCTGCGAAACGGCGCGCGCGCGATCCGCGTGGCGCCCGAGATCAAGCGGTACGCGGTCGACCTCGCGCGCGCGACGCGCACGGCGTCCGGCGTGACCCTCGGGGCGAGCCCGCGCGGCTCGCTTGCGCTCACCCATGCGGCGCAGGCCCTGGCGCTGTTCGACGATCAGCCGTTCGTGACGCCCGAGCACGTGCGGGAGCTTGCGGTGCCGGTCATCGCCCACCGCATGGTCGTGGATTCGCAGGCGCGCTTCTCCGGCCTGACCGCGACCGCGGTCGTCGAAGAGATCGTCAAGTCGGTTCCCGTGCCGGCGTAGTGCTTCAGCGCGGCGCCTACCGTCTCTTCAACGCGTTTTCGTCGTTCCAGCACCGGCTGCTGCGCCGCCTGACGCCCGCCGGCCGGCTCGCCGTGGCGGTGCTCGTCGGGGCCGTGATCATGGGGCCGAACACCCGGCTCACCGTCGCCTATCAGGCGGTGACATTCTTGTTGGCGCTCCTCGCGCTCGCGCTGGCGTGCGCGCTCCGGGCGCCGGCGGCCCTGCAGATCCGCCGCGCGCTGCCGCGCTTCGGCACCGCGGGCGAGCCCGTGACCTACCGGCTCGTCGCGACAAATCCGGGGGACCGCGTCCAGCGCGGCCTCTCCGTGCTCGAGGACCTGGAGGACCCCCGGCCCTCGTTCGAGGACTTCGTGAGCACGCCCGAGCCTGGCGAGGAGCGCCGCAACTGGTTCGACCGCAAGGTGGGCTATCCGCGCTGGGCGTGGCTCGAGGAGCTGAACCGGCGCGCCGCGATCGGCGAGCAGGCGCTGGTACCCATCCCGCCCGGCGGCACGGTGGAAGCGCCGATCACGTTCACGCCGCGCCGCCGGGGCGCCGTCCGGTTCCGCGCCGCCACGCTCGCGCGGACCGACCCGTTCGGTCTCCTCCGCGCGCTCACGCGCGTCGAGGCCCCAGCGTCGTTGCTCGTCCTGCCGCGGCGGCACCGGCTGCCGCCGCTCGCGCTGCCGGGCTCGCGCCGCTACCAGCCCGGCGGCATCACGCTCGCTTCCTCGGTCGGAGACTCGGAGGAGTTCGTCTCGCTGCGCGAGTACCGGCCGGGCGACCCGCTGCGCCATATCCACTGGCGCAGCTGGGCGCGCGTCCGCAAGCCGATCGTCAAGGAGTTCCAGGCCGAGTTCTTCGTGCGCCACGGCCTGGTGCTCGACACCTTCCAGGCCGCCGCCGCGGGCGCGCGCTTCGAGGACGCGGTCTCGGTCGCGGCCTCCTTCGCCGCGTCGCTCGAGACGCAGGAATCGCTGCTCGACCTCATGTTCGTCGGACCGGAGGCCTATTCCTTCACCGCCGGGCGCGGCGTGGGCCACGCCGACCGCATGCTCGAGATCCTCGCGTGCGTGCAGCCGTGCCGCGACCGCCCGTTCGCGGCGCTCCACGGCCTCGTCGTCGAGCGCCACGCGGCGCTCTCCGGCTGCATCGCGGTGCTGCTCGCGTGGGACGACGACCGGCGGCGACTCGTCGCGACCCTGCGCGGGCTCGGCGTGCCGACCCTCGTGCTCCTCGTCGCCGAGCCGGGCGAGCCGCAGCCACCCGATCCGGACGTCCGCCGGCTCGAGGTCGGGCGCGTCGCGGAAGGGCTGGCCCGGCTGTGAGGCGCCCGCCGCCGCTCCTGCTCGGCGCGGCCCTCGCGTTCTGGGGATGGCAGACGGGCTACGTCGTCCCGGCGCTCCTCTGCGCGGTGATCGTCGAGCTCCGGCACCTCGTGCGCTCACGCTGGGAGCTCGTGCTGGCGGACTTCAACCGCGTCTCGGACGGGAGCGCGGTCCTGTTCGTCCTCCTCGTGGTGTACCAGTCGGCCACGCAGGAGTCGGCGCGCGCGATCACCGGCATCTTCCAGTGGCTGCCGCTGCTGCTCTTTCCGCTGCTCGCCTGCCAGCTCTTCAGCGTCGCCGGCGCCGTGGACGTCGGCGCGTTCTTCTGGTCGCTGCGCCGTCGGGCC
>JBOHQB010000420.1:0-2782 GCA_050731995.1 Candidatus Rokuibacteriota bacterium | reverse complement strand
CCCCCATGGGGGCACCATACCGATTGTGGCTCCGGCGTGTCAAGCAACCACATGTCGGGCTTTTCAGCTCGAAACTTCCGGCTTCTCGACCGCGCTTAGTCACTGGATGATTTCGTCCGCGCGCAGCAGCAGCGATTGCGGGATCGTCAGCCCGAGGGCCTTCGCTGTCTTGAGGTTGATCACGAGTTCGAACTTCGTGGGCTGCTCGACCGGCAGGTCGGCGGGCTTGGCTCCTTTCAAGATCTTGATGTCCACGTAAGTGGCGGCGCGCCGAAACAGTTCCGGACCGCTCGGGCCGTAGGACAAAGGAGGAACATCCCGTCCAGCAGGATAAGAACGGCGCCGGCCCGTTCCCTGGTCATCGCCGTAGGGCGCGCAAGGCTCGCGATGAGCAGTAGATCGGCCCTTGGAACCCCTCGCGGGCGAGGCGCGGCAGGTAGCCCGAGTGGTCGATGTGAGCGTGGGAGAGTAGGACGGCCGCGAGCGTCGCTGGCTCGACGGGCGGGCGCATCCAGTTTCGCTCCGTCAGCTCGCGGAGCCCCTGGAACATCCCGCACTCGAGCAGGAGGCGCGTGTCCCCGGACTCGAGCAAGAACTTCGCGCCGGTGATGCCGGCGGCGCCGAGAAATGTGAGCCGGGCGCTCATCCGCCGACGACGGCGGGCGTCGGGAACGCGAAGGTCTCGAGCGCGACCCCGTCGGCGCCCTGCGCCACGAGCCGCTCGACGTCGAGCCGCGCCTCGGCCGCGCACACCTCCGCCTCGCTCATTCGGGTCGCGGGATGCTTCGGCACGAAGAGCGTGCAGCAGTCGGCGTCGGGCTCGATCGAGATCTCGAAGGTGGAGAGGCGCTGCGCCTCGGCTGTGATCTCGATCTTGTCCATGCCGACGAGCGGGCGGAGGATCGGAAGCGCCGCGGCGGCGTCGATCCGTGCGATGTTCTCGAGCGTCTGCGAGGCGACCTGCCCGAGGCTCTCGCCGGTGACGAGGGCGAGGGCCCCCGCGCGCCGCGCCAGCGCCTCGGCGATCCGCACCATGAGGCGCCGGTAGACGACGACGCGCGCGGGCCCGGGCACCGAGAGGATCACTTCGCGCTGGATTTCGCCGAACGGGACCAGGAGCAGTCGCGACTCGTACTGCCATTCCGTGAGTCGCCGGGCCAGCGCGCGCGCCTTCTCCTGCGACGTGGGGGGCAGGTACGGCACGCTGTGAAAGTGGACGAAGACGACGCGGCAGCCCCGCTTCATCATCCGCCACGCCGCCACCGGCGAATCGATGCCGCCGGAGAGCAGCGCGGCGACGGTCCCGGAAGAGCCGACCGGCAGCCCGCCGGGTCCCGCCGACCGGTCGAGCGAGACGAACGTCTCGTCGGGCAGGACTTCGACGTGGACGGTCAGCGCGGGCGACGTCAGGTCGACGCGGGTCTTCACGTGCTCGAGCACGAACGCGCCCAGCGCCCGGTTCAGCTCGACGCTGGACATCGGATAGGTCTTGAAGGCGCGGCGCGCGGTGATCCTGAACGACTCGAACTCGCGCCCCTCCACCAGGCGCGCGACCACGCCCTTCATCGCGTCGAGGGTCGAGGGCACACGGTACGCGAGGGCGGCGGACGCCACGCCGCAAACGCGGAGCGCGCGGTCGCGCACGGCCTCCGGGCTCGGGTGGCCCGCGAGGTCGAGCAGGATGCGCCCGGAGGTCTGGCGCGCGCGCGCCGCCGACAGGTCGGCGGTCGCGTGCTCGAGATTCCGGCGGAGCTGGCGAAGGAAGAGCGGCCGGTTGCCGCGCTTCAGACTGATCTCGTGATAGTGGACGAGGAGCACGGGCCTGAGACGCGTCATCGGCTCAGCCGGGCGTCCCCACGAGCGCCCGCGCGCGCTCGAGCTCCTCGGGGGTGTTGACGTTCATGAAGGCGATCTCGGGCGCGCGAAAGCGCGCGACCTCGTCGGCCCCGATCTCGACGACGCGCACGCGATCGAAGAATCCGGCGATCTTGAAGCGCCCGGCGGCAAGACACGCCTCGATGTGGGGCAGGCACGTCTTGGCGTACGCCGCGTGCATCGTCTCCCATTGCCCGCCGACGCGCGGGAGCACCACGTCGCCCTCGCCCGCGCGGCCGACGACGAGCCGCACGACCTCGGGGTGCAGGAACGGCATGTCGCACGCGACCGTGAAGGCGCAGTCGCCCGACGCCGCCTTGAGTCCCGAATAGATGCCGCCGAGCGAGCCGTGGTCGGGGAAGACGTCACCGACCATCGTGACGCCGAGGTCGCCGTACAGCTCGGGCGTGTTGGTCACGAGGAGCACGTCGTCCACCGCGGGCGCCACCGCGTCGAGCACGCGCTCGATGATCCGGCGCCCGCCGAGCTCCAGCAAGGCCTTCGGCCGGCCGCCCATGCGCGTCGACCTGCCGCCCGCCTGAATGACACCCGTGACCCTCACCTCGGTGATCCTCCGCACGAACTCCGCTCGGCGGGCACCCCGCATGTTGTAGGCTCGTGGCCGGTGGGGGACGCCTTGCTCCTGCTCGTCCTGCTCGCGGTCGCGCTCCCGATTCTCGCGATCGTCCTCTCGCTCCGGGCCCTGAGCCTCGCGCGCGGCCGGCGCGCTCCGGCCGCGGAGGAGGCGCGGCTCGCGGCGGTCGAAGAACTCGCGCTGGGTCTGGCGCATCGCGTCTGGACCCTCGAGCAAGGGGCCGACGCCGGACGGCCGCCGGCTCCGCCGCCGCTCCCCGCGCCGGTGCCGACGCCGCCGCCGGTCGAGGTGGCGCCGAGCGCGCCTGTCGAT
>JBOHQB010000419.1:0-4185 GCA_050731995.1 Candidatus Rokuibacteriota bacterium | reverse complement strand
GTCGGATCATGCGCCGCGCGATGCGGCACGGGCGGCTGCTCGGCCTCACGGAGCCCTTCCTCTGGAAGAGCGTGGCATGGGTCGCCGACGTCATGCGCGACGCCTATCCCGAGCTCGCGACGGAGCGCCCCCGGGTGGAAGAGGCGGTGCGGCAGGAGGAGGAGCGGTTCGCCGAGACGCTCGACCACGGCACGCGCATGATCGGGGAGTACGTGGCCGAGCGCGGCGACGGCGCCGGCCGGTCGATCGACGGCCGCTTCCTGTTCCGGCTCTACGATACCTACGGGTTCCCGCGCGACCTCGCCGAGGAGGTGTTGCAGGAGGCGGGCTGGCGGCTCACCGAGGAGACGAGCACCGCGTGGGACGAGCAGATGGAGGCGCAGCGCGAGCGGGCGCGGGCCGGCGCGCAGTTCGGCGCCGGGGACGACACGGCGGCGCAGGCCCTGTACGCGCGCCTCAGCGCCGATCTGCCGCCGATCGCCTTCGTCGGCTACGAGACGCTCGCATCGCCGGCCCGGATCCTCGTGCTCGTGCGCGGCACCCAGCGGGTGCGCGAGGCCGCGGCGGGCGAGGAGGTCGAGGTGATCCTCGATCGCACGCCGGCGTACGCCGAGTCCGGCGGCCAGATCGGCGACACCGGCACCATCGTCGGCCGGCAGGGCCGGGCCGAGATCGTCGACACCTACCATCGCGGCTCGAAGCTCATCGTCCACCGCGTGAAGGTCCGCGCCGGCGGCCTCACCGAGGGGGAGGACGTGGCCGTCACGATCGAGTCGCCGCGCCGCCAGGGGCTTCGCCAGCACCACACCGGCACGCATCTCCTGCACGCGGCGCTCCGGAAGGTCCTCGGCACCCACGTCACCCAGGCGGGCTCGCTCGTCGCCCCCGACCACCTGCGCTTCGACTTCTCGCACGGCGCCGGCGTCAAAGATTCCGAGCTCGAGAAGATCGAGGGGCTCGTCAACGAGCAGGTCCAGGCCGACACTGAGGTCACGCGCCAGGAGATGGACCTCGACGAGGCGCTCCGCCTCGGCGCGATGGCGCTCTTCGGCGAGAAGTACGGCCAGCGCGTGCGCGTCATCAAGATCGGCGACTTTTCGACCGAGCTCTGCGGCGGCACGCACCTCGACCGGACCGGCGAGCTCGGCCTGCTCAAGGTCGCAGCAGAGGGCGCCGTCGCCTCCGGCGTGCGCCGGATCGAGGCCGTCACGGGCGGGGCCGCGCTCGAGGCCGTCGCGAAGAAGGAGCAGGCGCTGCGCGAGGCGGCGGAGCTGCTCAAGATCGGGCCGCTCGAGGTGCCGCGACGGCTCCAGAAGCTGCTCGACGAGCAGCGCGCGCTCGAAAAGCAGCTGGCCGGGCTCGAGACGAAGCTGGCGCGGGGCCGGGCCGAGGAGCTCGTCGGCGGGGCCCGCCAGGTCAACGGCATCGCCGTGGTGACGGGACGGGTCGACGGCCTCGATCTGGAGGGGCTGCGCGCGCTGGCGGACACGCTGCGCGACCGGCTCGGGTCCGGCGTCGTCTGCGTCGGGAGCGTTGCGGACGGCAAGGTCAACGTCGTATCCGCCGTCACCAAGGACCTGACCAGGCGGATCTCCGCCGGGAAGATCGTCCAGGAGGTCGCCGCGGCCGTGGGCGGGCGTGGCGGCGGCCGCCCGGACCTGGCCCAAGGCGGGGGACCCGAGACGGGACAGCTCGACGCCGCCCTCCAGCTCGCCTACGAGGCCGTGGCCCGCGCCTGAGCGGCGCAGCCCGGCCGTCTGCTAAAATTCCTCCCCGTGGAACCCCACCTCAAGATTCTCCACACCGTCACCCAGGCGGTGAGCCGCACGCTCGAGGTGGACGAGGTGCTGCGCACCGCCGTCGAGGAGCTCACTCACGTCACCGGCCACGAGATCTCGAGTCTCCACTTGGTCTCCTCCGACGGTACCACGCTCCACCTGCGGGGTGAGCGGGGCCTGTCCGAGCGCCTGCGCGAGGTGAACCGGGAGCTGCCGATCGGCCATGGCGTGATCGGGACCGTCGCGGCGACGGGCGTCACGGCCCGCTTCGACAACATGTCGGGATCGCGGGAGCTGCTGCCGGCGGCCAAGGATGCCGTCCAGCAGGACCAGATTCGCGGCTTCGTCTGCGTGCCGATCCGAAGCCGGGGTCAGATCCTGGGCACGCTCTCACTCGGCCGCCAGACGGCCGACCGTTTCGAGGACAACGAGGTGGCGCTGGTCGAGGCCACGGCCGACCAGATCGGCGTCGCGCTCGACAACGCGCGCCTGTACTCGGAGACCCGCCGCCAGCTGGACGAGCTTCGGCTCACCCAGGCGCAGCTCCTCCGCGCGGAGAAGCTGTCGGCCGTCGGCGAGCTGGCCTCCGGCGTGGCGCACGAGATCAACAATCCGCTGACCACGATCCTCGGCCAGTCGCAGCTGATCCTGAGCCGGGAGGAGACCTCCGACTACGTCCGCGACCGGGTGGCGATCATGGCCGAGGAGGCGTCGCGCGCGGCGCGGATCGTCCTGAGCCTGCTCCTGTTCGCTCGCCACTATCCGCCGGAGCGCCGGCCCTGCTCGCTCGCCGACCAGGTCGAGCGGGTGCTCGAGCTCAAGGGCTACCAGCTCCAGGGCGACGGCGTCGAGGTCGTGCGCGACTTCCGACCCTGTCCGATCGTGCTCGCCGACGAGAACCAGATGCAGCAGGTCCTGCTGAACCTCGTCCAGAACGCCCACCAGGCGATGGCGGAGCAGCCGGGCCCGCGCGAGCTCACCGTGCGGGTCCGACCCGTGGAGCCGATGGTCTTCATCGAGATCCTCGACACGGGCCCGGGCATCAGCGCCGACGCGCTGCCCCGGCTCTTCGATCCGTTCTTCACCACGAAGCCGCCGGGCGAGGGCAGCGGACTCGGGCTCTCGGTGTCGTACGGGATCGTCGCCGAGCACGGCGGCAAGCTGCGCGCCGATAACCGCCCCGAGGGGGGCGCCATCTTCACCGTGGAGCTCCCGGGCGGGGAGAAGAGCTGAGCCGCCGCGGCGGACCTCACCACCGCCGGCATCTCGTCCTGCTGCTCGTCACGGCGCTGGCCGCGTGCAGCGCCGGCGTCGGCCGCCCGGTGCCCGGCGCCCCCGCCCACCACCGCGATTTCGGCTTCGCCAATCTGAACCCCGACTTCGAGATGCCGGGGTTCTTCACCGTCCAGGCGTTCCGGCTCAGGCTCTTCTGGCGCAATCTCACGGAGCCGCCGCCGGAGTTTCCCCGCGCGGCCAACGACGGCCGGGCGCTCCGCGCGAACCGCGGTGAGCCGACGCTCACGTGGGTCGGCCACGCGACACTCCTGGTGCAGGTCGACGGCCTCAACATCCTGACCGATCCCCACTGGTCCGAGCGCGCCAGCCCGGTCGGCTTCGCGGGCCCGCGCCGGATCACCCCGCCCGGCCTCGCCTTCGAGGACCTGCCGCCGATCCACGCCGTCGTGATCTCCCACGACCACTACGACCACCTGGACCGGAAGACGGTCGAGCGCCTCGCGGCGATCCATCGGCCGCTCTTCCTCGTGCCGCTCGGCCTCAAGGCCTGGTTCCACGAGATCGGCGTCACCGAGCGGGTCGAGGAGCTGGATTGGTGGCAGAGTCACGCGCTCGAGGGCGTGACCTTCACGGCGACCCCGTTGCAGCACTGGTCGGCGCGCGCGCCCTGGGACCGCAACCAGCGCCTCTGGACAGGCTGGGCGATCGCGGGCCACGAGCGGCGCCTCTTCTTCGCGGGCGACACGGGTTACTGGCCACAGATCTTCCAGGAGATCGGCACGCGGCTGGGCCCGTTCGACGTCGCCGCCGTCGCGATCGGCGGCTACGAGCCGAGCCGGATGATGCGATTCACGCACACGACTCCCGAGGAGGCCCTGCGGATCGCCGGCGATGTCCGCGCCCGGACCTTCGTGGCGATCCACTGGGCGACGTTCGTCATGTCCGAGGAGCCGCTCGACGAGCCACCGAAGCGCCTCCGCGCCGAAGCCGCGCGTCTCGGGCTGCCGCCCGAGACCGTCTGGGTGATGGCGCATGGCGAAACCCGCAGCTGGTGATCCCGCGATGCCATGCGGGTTGCCCGGGGGCCTCTCGACCACGAGGTCGGTGCGGGAGGACGCGTGGCGTTTCTCCGCCTGAGCGCTCGGCGCAGTAGGACGCGGCGGGGAACGGG
>JBOHQB010000418.1:0-3592 GCA_050731995.1 Candidatus Rokuibacteriota bacterium | reverse complement strand
CCGCGCGGTCCGCGCGCTCGGCTAGAAGAGGAGCACCGATGCAGCTCGAAGGCTCGTACGACGTGCCCGCGCCCCGGCAGAAGGTCTGGGACGCGTTCCTCGATCCGGCGACCCTCCAGCAGGCAATCCCCGGCTGCGAGAAGCTCGAGGCGCTCGGCGGGCCCCAGGACGAGGTCGCGAAGATGGCCGGCGAGTTCGACCGGCGCCGGCGGCTGATCATCGCGGGGCTCAACGCGATCCCCGGCGTGTCGTGCGTCATGCCGAAGGGCGCTTTCTACGCTTTCGCCAACGTGTCGGGCCTCTTCGGCCGGACCTGGAAGCGCAACGGCGTCGCGCCCCAGACGCTGAGGTCGTCGCTCGACGTCACCGCCTTCCTCCTCGAGGAGGCGAGGGTGGCCGTCGTGCCCGGGCTCGACTTCGGCTCCGACTGCCACGTGCGCTTGTCGTATGCCACCAGCGAGGCTTTCATCACCGAAGGGCTCGCGCGCATGGACCGCGCGGTCCGCGCGCTCGGCTAGAAGAGGAGCACCGATGAAGCTCGAAGGCTCGTACGACGTGCCCGCGCCCCGGCAGAAGGTCTGGGACGCGTTCCTCGATCCGGCGACCCTCCAGCAGGCGATCCCCGGCTGCGAGAAGCTCGAGGCGCTCGGCAACGACGAGTACAAGGCGACGCTCAAGGTGGGTGTCGGCGGCGTCAAGGGCACATTCGAGGGCAAGGTGCGCCTCGCCGACAAGAAGCCGCCCGAGTCCTACCGCCTCGCGGCGGAGGGGAGCGGCGGACCCGGCTTCGTCAAGGCCGACACGCTCATCTCGCTCACGGAGGAGGGCGGCGTCACGCGCGTCGCCTACAGCGCCGACGTCCAGATCGGCGGGCTCATCGCGTCCGTCGGCCAGCGCATGCTCGGCGGCGTCTCGAAGATGATGGCCGATAAGTTCTTCGGCAAGATGGGCGAGCTCCTGACGTCCTGATGGCCTCGCGCTACCTCGAGCCGAAGCTGGAGCGCGCGTCGCGCGCCGACATGCGGCGGCTCCAGGCGCGGCGGCTCCGCGGGCAGGTCGCGCACGCGTACGCCCACAGCCCCTTCTACCGCCGCAAGCTCAAGGCCGCCGGCGTCACCCCCGCCGCGATCCGCACGCTCGAGGACATCCGTCGGCTCCCGTTCACGACGAAGGACGAGCTGAAGGCAAACCAGGCGGACAAGCCCCCGTGGGGCGATCTCCTGGCGGTGCCGGTCGCCGACGTGCTCCGCATTCACATGACCTCGGCGACGACGGGTCGCCCGCTCGCGTTCCTCGACACCCCGGACGACTGGCACGGCTTCTACCACTCCTACGCGCGCGCGCTCCACGCCTTCGGCATCCGGCCGCACGACATGGTGATGGCGGCCTTCTCGTACGGGCCGTGGATCGGCTTCTGGTCGGGCTTCTACGCGGCGCAGGACCTGGGCTGTCTCGTCTTCCCGGCGGGCGGGTTCTCGACCGAGCAGCGGATCGACGCGCTCATGACGTGGCCGATCACCGTGCTCGGCTGCACGCCGTCCTACGCGCTGTTCCTCGCCGAGACGGCGGCGAAGCGAGGCATCGACCTCGCGAAGCAGACGAAGATCCGGATCACGTGGCACACGGGCGAGCCGGGGGCCTCGATCCCGGCGACGAAGGCGAAGATCGAGGCGGCCTTCGGCGCCAAGGCGTACGACCTGCCGGGGTTGACCGAGATCGCCGCGTGGGGCTTCGAGTGCGACGCGCGCGCCGGGCTCACTCACGTCCACGAGGACTACTGCTACCCGGAGGTCCTCGACGAGAACGACGCGCCCGTGCCGCCCGGCGGCCGCGGTGAGCTCGTCTTCACGAGCCTCTACCGCAAGGCGATGCCGCTCCTCCGCTATCGCACGCGTGACGTCGTCCAGCTCGCCGATCGGCGGTGTCCCTGCGGCCGGACCCTCGTGGCGTTCGAGGGTGGGGTGCTCGCGCGCCTCGACGACATGAAGAAGGTGCGCGGGATCATCGTTTACCCGCGCCGTATCGAGGAGCTGGTGCGGCCGCACAAGGGTGTGGACGAGTTCCAGATCATCTTCCGGCGCGTCGAGGGGCTCGACGACATCCTCGTTCGCGTGGACCCGTCGCCGTCGCTCTCGACGCTCGAGCGCGACGGGCTCCGCGGCGCGGTCGCCCACGACCTCCAGCTCGGACTCGGCATCCGCGCGACGGTCGAGATGACGGAGCCGGGCGCGCTGCCGCGCTGGGACCACAAGGCCCGCCGCGTGAAGGACGAGCGCAGCGAAGTGCCGTTCTGATGACGGCGCCGCCGCCGGTGGTGCTGCCCGATGTGTCGGTGATGTACGTCGAGTCCGCCACGGGACTCGCGGGCGCGTCGGGGGCCTTCGATCGGCTGGAAGCGCGGCTTCCCAGTCTGAGGGGCCGGAAGTTCTACGGGACGTTCCAGCCTCCGGCCGGGCCGTATCGGGCGTGCGTGGCGATCGAGCCGGGCGACGACGCGACGGCCCTGGGCCTTCAGACGTGGACCATCCCGGGCGGGAAGTGCAGCCGGCGGAAGCTGATGGATTGGGAGAGCCGGATCCCCGAGATCGGAACGAGCTTCCGGCAGATGGCCGAGGAGTGCGAGCCGGACGCGGGTCGGCCGTCCATCGAGTTCTACCGAAGCCAGAAAGAATTGCTGCTGTTCCTCCCGGTGAAATGACCCGCGACGAGATCCGGATTCTCTATCGTTACAACGCGTGGGCGAGCGCGCGCATCCTGGACACATGCGCGCGCCTCAGTTCCGAGCAGCTTCTCGCGTCGTGTGGCGCGAGCTTCGACTCCGTTCGCGACACGCTCGTGCACACGCTGGGCGCCCAGTGGCTCTACCTGGGGCGCTGGCAGGGTCGCTCGCCGCGCACGATGCCGGAAGCCCGGCTGTTCCCCGACCTGGCGGCGATCCGCGCGCGCTGGGACGAGATCGAGCGGGACACGCAGGCGTTCGTCGCCGGCCTGAGAGACGCGGATCTCGACCGCGTCGTCGAGTACACGAATATGGAGGGCGTCCGCTGGGCGTATCCGCTCTGGCAGCAGATGATCCATCAGGTCAACCACGGGACGCAGCACCGGAGCGAGGCGGCCGTCATGCTGACGCAGCTCGGCTTCTCGCCCGGCTGGCTGGACTTCCTCTACTTCATCGACGTGACCGCTTCATCGACCTGACGGCGTGCCAGAGATGGACCGCGGGCTGATCGCGCGCCGGTGGGACGCCGAATACCTCGGAGGGCGTTACGCCGAGGAGCCTCCGCTCCGATTCGTCGAGGAGATTGTGAGCGTCGTGAACGCGCATCCGGCGCTCCGTCGCGGCATCGGGCTCTATGTCGGGTGTGGCAACGGGCGAAACTACCTGCCCCTCGTCGACTCCGGGCTCCGCCTCTGCGGCCTTGACCTGTCGCTCGAGTCGCTCCGACAGCTCGCCGGCCGTCGGCCCTTCCGGTGCATTTCTACTCGCGCGACGAGCTGCTCGCGCTCACGCGCGAGAGGTTCGAGCCCCTGGTCGAGCCGCGGGAGGAGGTCATCGCGCGCACGGCGCCGCAGACCGGCTCCTGGGCGCAGT
>JBOHQB010000417.1:0-3142 GCA_050731995.1 Candidatus Rokuibacteriota bacterium | reverse complement strand
CCGTGCACGAGGAGGGTTATCAGATGGATCGACAGCCGGACGGCGAGCTCAGATTCCGGCGCCCTGACGGGCGGCTCCTGCCCGAAGTTCCACTGGCGGCCGCGGTACCTGCCGATCCCGTCCACGCACTGCAGGCGCGGCACGAGACGCAAGGGATCAGAATTCACGCGCGGACAGCGATCCCGGGCTGGCTGGGAGAGCGGCTGGACGTGGGCTGGGCGATCGACGTCCTGCACCCCTTGGCCGCGCGGATGTAGAACGCGCCGAACGCCAAATACATCGCTCGAGCCGGAAGGTCACCGGCCAGGCGCGCGGAGGAACCGGTCCGGCAGGAACTCGGCGACGTCGAGCGACGGGCGTCCGGTCGTCATCCACTCGGTCATGAGGCGGGCCGTGATCGGCGCCAGGAGAATCCCGTTGCGGAAGTGGCCGGTGGCGATGAAGAGGCCCTCGACGCCCGGCCACGGCCCCAGAATCGGCAGGCTGTCCGGAGCCCACGGCCGGAACCCGCACCATGTGCGCGCGATCGGCAGCTCGCGAACCGACGGCACCAGCTCGATCGCGCCGCGCAGGAGGCTCGCGATCCCTTCCGCCGTGACGGCGCGCTGAAAACCCGCGCGCTCAACGGTCGCGCCGATCAGCAGCTCGCCCGACGGCCGCGGGACCAGGTACGCCTCGCCGTGTACGCAGTGGGTCAGGACCGGCGGCACGTGGGCGAGGGCGATCATCTGCCCTCGGCGCGGCTCCACACGGAGCCGCATGCCGAATGACGCCACGAGCTCCGAGGTCCAAGCGCCCGCCGCGAGCAGTACCGCGTCGCCGTCGATCCGGTCGCCCTCCGTCACGACGCCTCGGGCGCGTCCGTCCTCGACGATGACGCGCGAGACGTTCTCGCCCGTGCGCAGCTCGACGCCCGCCGCCACGGCCGCCTGCGCGTACGCGAGGACGAGCCGCTGGTTGTTGAGCCAGTGATCGCCCTTGACGAAGACGGCGTGCCGCACCTGGGGCGAGAGCGCGGGCTCGAGTGCCTGGACGTCCTTGCCCTCCAGCACCTCGACGCCGAACTCGGGCACGAGCGCCCAGGCCTCGGCTTCGCGGCGCGTCTGCGTGGCGGCCATCGGGTAGATGGTCCCGCGCGTGACGTACTCGACGTCGATCCCCGTTCGCTCCTCGAGCTCGTGGACGACGTCGGGGTAGAGCCGCCAGGAAGCGAGCGCGAGGCGGGCGAACGTCGACTCGGTGGACTCGCCCAGCGGCGCCAGCAGTCCCGCGGCCGCGCCGGAGGCCTCCGCCCCCGGCGTCGCGCGCTCGAAGAGCGTGACCGCGCAGCCGGCCTTCGCGAGCTCGTACGCCGTCGCGCAGCCGATGACCCCGGCGCCGACGACGAGGACCTTCACCGCGCCAGCGCCTCGAGGAACTGCCGCGTCGCGTCGGCCGGCGAGTCCGCAGCGAGGATCGCCGAGATCGCGGCGACGCCGGAGGCGCCCGCGTCGAGCACCTCCCGCACGCGCCCGGGCGTGATCCCGCCGATGGCGATCACCGGGATCCGGAGTGTCGTCGCGACGCGTCCGAGCCGGTCGAGTCCCTGCGGCGGGCCGGCGAGGCGCTTCGAGGGCGTGTCGTAGACCGGGCCGAAGAACACCCAATCGGCGCCCTTTACCTCGGCCTCGACCGCTTCCTCCAACGAATGGACCGAGGCGCCGATCTTGAGGCGCTTGTCGGCGATCGCGCGGATGTCCTGCACCGGCAGCGAGGCATGGGTGCGCTGGACGCCGTCGGCGCCGACCGCGAGCGCCACGTCCACGCGGTCGTTGACGATCAGGAGCGCTTCGGCGTCGAGCGTCAGCGTGCGGACACGGCGGCAGACGAACGCGAGATCGGCCGCGCCGAGATCCTTCTCGCGAACCTGCACCGCGGGCAATCCCACGGCGAGGCACTCGCCGACGACCGTGACCAGCTCGCGACCGCGCGTCTGGGCGCGGTCGGTGACGAGCGTGAGCCTCAGCTCGTGGACCAATCCGGGACGCCCGTGATGGGCGAGGACGCGGTCGCGTAGAGCTTCTTGCCAATGCGACCGGCCTTGGCAGCCAGCCGCCCGGCCTCGACGGCGAGTTTCATCGCGCGCGCCATCGCCACCGGGTCCTGCGCGCCGGCGATCGCCGTGTTCATGAGCACGCCGTCGCAGCCGAGCTCCATCGCGATCGCGGCGTCGGAGGCCGTGCCCACCCCGGCGTCGACGATGATGGGGACGGTCACGGTCTCGAGGATGATCTTGATGTTGTACGGGTTCCGGATGCCGAGGCCGGAGCCAATCGGCGCGCCGAGCGGCATGACGCACGCCGCGCCGGCGTCCTCAAGCCGCTTGGCCGTGATCGGGTCGTCGTTCGTGTACGGCATGACGACGAACCCCTCGCGCGCCAGGGTCCGTGTCGCCTCGAGCAGTCCCTGCGTGTCCGGGAAGAGCGTCCGCGAGTCGCCGATGACCTCGAGCTTCACCATGTCGCCGAGCCCCGCCTCGCGCGCGAGGTAGGCCGTACGGACCGCCTCGTCGGCGGTGTAGCAGCCGGCCGTGTTGGGGAGCAGCGTGTAGCGCGTGGTGTCGAGGTGGTCGAGGATCGAGCCGCCCTCCGGCAGCGCGACGCGGCGCAGCGCCACCGTGATGATCTCGGCGCCCGAGGCCTCGTGCGCCTCCTTCATGATCTCCATCGAGGAGTACTTCCCCGTGCCGACGATCAGCCGGGACGAGAACTCCTTGCCGCCCAGGACCAGATTCGTGTCGTACATGGCTATCCCCCACCCATCGGTCGGACGATCTCGATCTTGTCGCCGTCTTTCAACACGGTTGTCGCGTACGCGCTCTTGGGCGTCACTTCACGGTTCACGGCGACGGCGGTGAACTTCAGCGTCACGCCGAGATGCTGGAGCAGCGCCTCGACGTTCACGCCGTCGGCCACGTCCCGCGGCTCACCGTTGACCGTGATCTTCATAAAAGCAAACGGCCGCTCCCCTGCTGCTTGGGTGCGGCCGTGTCCGGCGCCGTGTTCCCTTCGCCGGCATTACCCGGATCAGGTTCGAGGGGTCCCGGGCCGCACCCGGTTCTCAGGAATCCTCCCCCCACGACGACGGTCGAAGTATACCACCG
>JBOHQB010000416.1:0-1530 GCA_050731995.1 Candidatus Rokuibacteriota bacterium | reverse complement strand
GAGATAGCGCCCCAGCAGCACGAAATCACGCAGATCAGTCGTGACAACAGCCGCGCCGACCTGCCGTGCCGAGAGCGCAATGAGGGCGTCGTTCCAGAGTCGCGTGAGCCTGGACCTGAGCCCCGGATCA
Organism: Candidatus Rokuibacteriota bacterium; assembly: GCA_050731995.1. GTDB lineage: Bacteria > Methylomirabilota > Methylomirabilia > Rokubacteriales > CSP1-6 > JBOHQB01. Next base: position 1,400 of record JBOHQB010000416.1, on the reverse strand, counting down.
CGGTGGCGCAGCTCGCTCAGCAGATCGCCCGCCTGTATCCACGAAGTCGCGCTGGGCGTCACGACCCTGCCGGCGCGCGCGGGCGGTTGTGTGACGGCGAGCACGGCACGCCGACCCCGCTCGCTCGTCGCGCCGGCATGCAGTTCTGCCGCAACGACCGAGGCAAGGTACGTCCTGGGTATCGTCGTGCGGAGGGCCTCCGCGGCCGCGCTCTCCAGGCCGCCGCGGAGCGCCGCGATGTACACGCTGGTGTCGAAGACCAGCCATCTACCTGCGGCCATCCAGCGCCTCGATGTGTCCCTTCCCCTTGATCACGAAGGTCCGGAGGGCCTTCGCCATCTCGGCCTCGTAGGCGACCATGTCCAGGGCCCGATGAATCGTTTCGGTTTCCGTGCGCGTGCCGAGGACACGGCGAGCCCGGTGGAGCTTGGCGACGTCGATGCGGTAGTTCTTCCGGCGGATCTTGCTGGCCATCGGGTGTATCCTTCCGGTACAGACGGATACGGCCAACGTCTGTACTCCCTCACGTGACTCGTCACAATGTACCATGGCCGCAGGCCCGATGAAGACCACACACCCGAAAGCCACGACCGTCCTGCTGATACGCCACGGGCTCACGCCGACGACAGGCAAGATCCTGCCGGGCCGGATGCCGGGGCTCCACCTCTCCGACGAGGGCCGGACGCAGGCGGAGTCGGTCGCGTCGCGCCTGGCCGGCGTGAAGCTCGCGGCGGTGTACGCGTCGCAGCTCGAGCGCGCGCGGGAGACGGCGGCACCGATCGCGCGCGGGCACGGCCTCGCCGTGCGGATCGAGCGCGACCTGGCCGACACCGACTACGGCGAGTGGACGGGGATCAAGATCTGGCGGGCCGCGCGCAAGCCCGAGTGGAAAGCAATCCAGGGCCACCCGAGCGGCTTCCGCTTCGCCGGCGGCGAGTCGTTCGTCGAGATGCAGGCCCGCGTGACGCGGGCGATCGGCGCGCTCGTCGAGCGTCACCGGGGGGGCGTGGTCGTGGCTGTGTCGCACGCAGATCCGATCAAGGCCGCCGTCGCCCACGCGCTCGGAACGCCGCTCGACCTGTTCCAGCGCATCATGGTCGCGCCCTGCTCGATCACCGCCGTCATCTACTGGCCCACCGGCGCGACCGTGCTCACCGTGAACTCGACCGACGGGGCCCTGGCCTCGCTGGCGAAGCCGTGAGCGAGTCCTTCGAGCTGGACGCGCCGGACCACTTCACCGCGGGTGCCGTCGGCAACCCCGGCGAGCGCGTGTTTTACCTGCAGGGACGCCAGGGGCGGCGACTGGTCACGCTCAAGTGCGAAAAAGGGCACGTCTCCGCGCTCGCCGAGTATCTCGCCGGCCTTCTGGTCAAGCTCGGCGCGCGCGAGACGACGCCGAG
>JBOHQB010000415.1:0-3410 GCA_050731995.1 Candidatus Rokuibacteriota bacterium | reverse complement strand
CTTGGCCTCGATCGCCCAGGCGATCGTGGCGCCGCAGGAGATCGTGTCCACGCCGTACTTGTTGGCGTCGGCCGATGCCTTCGCCAGCAGCTTCAGGTCGCCGACGCCGCACATCGAGCCGAAGAAGGTGAGCGTCTCGTACTCCGGACCGCCGTACACGGGGTCCACCTCGAGGTCGGGGTCGCGGACCTCGACGACGCGCTTGCACTTGACCACGCACGCGTAGCAGGTGTCGCGCTCCTTGAGGATCGTCTTGACCATCGTCGAGCCGTCGATCTCCTTGCACTGCTCGAAGGTGCCCTCGGCGTAGTTGCGCGTGGGCTGCCCGCCCATCTTGTCCTGGATCGCGAGGACCCCCGCCGTCCCGAACTCGCCGAACCAGCCGATGCCGGGGTTGGCCTCCTGCAGCTCCTTGAGGCGCTTGACGAGACCGCGGAACTCCTCGGGCCGCGCGGGCTTCGGCGGCTTCGTGCCCCGAACGACGACGGCCTTGAGCCGCTTGGATCCCATCACCGCGCCCATGCCCGTGCGGCCGTTGGCGCGGTTGACCATGTTCATGATCGCGGCGAAGCGCACGAGGTTTTCGCCCGCCGGGCCGATCTGGGCGATCTCCACCTTGGGATCAGCGAGCTCCTTCTTGAGCATCCGGTCCACGTCGGCCGTGACCTTGCCCCAGAGGTGGGCGGCCGGCCGCAGCTCGGCGTGGCCGTCGTTGAGCCACAGGTACACGGGCTCTGCCGCGCGGCCCGTGAAGACGATGGCGTCGGCGCCCGCATTCCGCATCTCCGCCGGGAAGAAGCCGCCGCACTGGCTGTCACCGATCGCGCCCGTGAGCGGCGAGCGCGCGCACGCCGTCATGCGGCTCTGCCCCGAGATCGCGAGGCCCGTGAGCGGGCTCACGGCCATCACGAGCACGTTGTCCGGGCCGAGCGGGTCGGCGCCGGCGGGGATCGTCTTCATCAACAGATACGCGGCGAGCGCGCTGCCGCCCGGGTAGGCGCGGTAGACGTCCTCGGGGAGCGTCCGCGTCTCGACGCTGCCGCGGGTCAGATCGACGTGGTAGACGGTGGCGGTGAGTGCCAAGGCTGGCTCTCCTCTCTCACCGGCGGCGGCGCCGGCCCTTCTCGGGGGACTATACTCCGTCCGTGGGGGGCCGACTGCACTTCCTCGACGCGCTGCGCGGCGCGGCGCTCGTGCTCATGGTGCTCAACCACACGTCGCACGACTGGATCGACCGGACGATGGGCTGGCCCCGCTACTACCTGACGTACGGGACGCTCTTGCTGCCGGCCCCGATCTTCCTGTTCCTCGTCGGCTTCTGCCTGCCGATCTCGGTCCATCGGACCCCGGCGTGCGAGCGATTTGCCGGTGCGGTCGCGAAATACTTCCGGCGCGGCATCGTGATCATCGGGGCGGGATTCCTGCTGAACCTGATCGTCTGGACCGAGGCGGGCGTGATCAGCGGCGGCGTGCTCCAGACCATCGGCCTCGGCATCGTGCTGCTCGGGCCGGCGATGCCGCTCCTCCGGAGCCGCGGCGGGCGGTGGGCGCTGCTGGCGCTCGCGGCGCTCCTCTACCTGTCGTTCGCCTGGTCGTTCGACGCTCTCGTGCGCGTGTCCAGCGCGTCCCCCCTCCTCGCGCGTCTCCTCTTCAACGACTTCCCGCCCTGGCCGTGGATCGCCGTGGCCCTCGTCGGTCTCGTGCTCGGCTGGGTGTGGCTGGACGCGCGGAGCCGCGGTCCCGACGACGAGGCCCGCTACTTCACCCGGGTCGCGCTCGTCTCCGTGCTCGCCCTCACCGCGTGTGTCGCGTGGGAGTGGTGGCGGCCGTCCACACCGCCGTTCGGCTTTCCCCGTGACTTCATCCTCAACGGCCACTGGACGCCGCGCGGCGCGACGCTCCTGTTCATCGTCGGCGGCGTCGGCGGGCTCCTGGTATCCGCGTGGCGGCTCATGGAGCGCGGGGCGTGGCGGCTGCCGTGGCTCGTGACGCTCGGCCTGGCGGCGCTGATGCTCTACTTCACCCACCAGCTGATCGAGCGGACCCTCGTCCAGCAGCTGCTGCACGTCAAGCTGAACGACTGGATCCTGTTCGCGACCGCGAACCTGGCCCTGCTGATCGCGTGCGTCTATCTCGGGCGCGGGTGGCTCGAGCTGAAGCGACGGGCGCGGGACCTCGTCGCCGCGCGCGGCTGGCGCGTGTCCGCGGGCCGTTAGAGGTAGGGCGAGCCGGGATCGAGGCCGAACAGGAAGCGCCCGACCGCCTCGTAGTGGGCGTGTCGTGCCTGCACCTGTTGCGACACCGCGTGGATGTCGCGGAACCGCCGCTCGAAGGCGGAGCCCTGGAAGATCGCCGTCGCGCCGGCGGTGTGATACGCCCAGTCCGCGACCTCCATGGCCTGGTGGATGGCGTGCGTCGCGGCCAGGCGGATGCGCACGCGATCGTCGAGGGCGAGGCTGGCCGAGCGCCCGACGTCCCGCCAGATCTTCTCGAGCGACGACAGGAGATAGGCGCGGGCGGAGCCCAGACGTGCCGCCGCCTGCGCCGTCTGCGACTGGACCACCGCGCTCTCGCGCAGCGTGTGCTTGAAGCCGCGTGGCGTCTTCTCCTGCGCGAGGGCCACGAGCGAGTCCAGCATGCTCCGCGCGATGCCGAGGGCGACGCCGGCGAAGCCGGACGCGTACATGCTCCCGGTCGAGAAGCAGTAGAGGAGGCCCGGCTGACGGCGCTCGGCGGGGTCGTCGCGCGCGACGGAGTGCGCGTGGGGCACGAAGAGATCCGAGACGCTGTACGAGTCGCTCCCCGTGGCGCGGAGGCCCATCACGTGCCAGACGTCCGGCATCGTCGCCTTCACGACGGGGAAGAGCATCGTGCGGACTTCGGGGGTGCCGTCCGCGCCCACGCTCGGCGAGCCATCCGCCGCGTGGACGGGGCAGTGGGCGCCGAGCCACGTCGCGTGCCGTCCGCCGCTCGCGAAGCCCCACGTGCCCGTCACCTGGTAACCCCCGTCGACGGCGACGGCCCGTCCCGCCGGTCCCGAGCCCCAGGCGAGGACCCCTCGATCGGGCCCCCAGATCTCGCGCGCCACGCCGGGGTCGACGTAGGCCGCGGCCATGGAGCATCCGGAAACCTGGCACAGCACCCACGCGGTGCTCGCGTCCGCCCCGGCGATCGCCTCGATCACGCGCACGAACGTGGCGGGATCCACCTCGGCGCCGTCGAGCGCGCTGGGAAGGAGCAGACGGAAGAAGCCGGCGTTGAAGAGCGCCGCCAGCACGGGCTTGGGGATGCGACGCTCGCGCTCGGCGTCGGCGGCGTGCGTCTCGATCAGCGGTGCGAGCCGTCGCGCCCGCTCCGGATATCCGTCGCGCGTCGTCTCCATCGGGCGGCATGATACCGGAAGGCAGCCT
>JBOHQB010000414.1:0-8242 GCA_050731995.1 Candidatus Rokuibacteriota bacterium | reverse complement strand
GCGAAGGCGGCGGAGCGCGCGCTCATGCGGAGGAGCGCGCGGCTCGGGCCGCTCCACGGCATTCCTTTCTCGGTGAAGGACCTCGTCGTGACCAAGGGCGTGCGGACCACCTTCGGCACGCCGCTCTATCGGGACAACGTTCCGGGCGAGGACGCGCCCATGGTCGAGCGGCTCCGCGCCGCGGGCGGCATCATGCTCGGCAAGACCAACACGCCGACCCTCGGCTGGATCGGCGCCACGCACAATCTCTTGTTCGGCCCGACGCGCAACCCGTGGAAGCTCGACCGCACGCCCGGCGGCTCGTCGGGCGGCGCCTCGGCGGCGGCCGCGGCCGGGCTGGGGCCGCTGCACATCGGCACGGACGGGGGCGGCTCGATCCGCATTCCCGCCTCGTTCGCCGGCGTCTTCGGCCACAAGCCCTCGTACGGCCGCGTCTCCGTCTACCCGCCGAGCGCCGCGTGGTCGCTGTCGCACATCGGGCCGCTGACCCGCACGGTCGGCGACGCGGCGCTCATGCTGCGCGTCAGCGCCGGGCGCGACGCGCGCGACCCGTACTCGCTGTCGGCGCCGCCGGCCGACTACACGAAGGCGCTCGCCGGACGGATCAAGGGGCTCCGCGTAGCCTACGCGGACGACCTCGGCTTCGTCGACGCCCTCGATCCCGAAGTCCGGGCCGTCTGCGCGACGGCGGCGCGCGCCTTCCGCGAGCTCGGCTGCCGGCTCGAGACGGTGGAGCCCGGGTGGCCGTCGCCGCGCGACGCGTGGCAGGAGATCTTCTGCGGCGGCATCGCGACGCGGCTGCAGCCGTACCTCGGCCGGAAGAGCGAGATCGACCCGGGGCTCTTGCGCATCGTCGAGACGGAGCTTGCCGGTCCGCCGACGAGGTACGTCCAGGCCTGGTTTGACCGCCTCGCCTGGATGGAGCACCCGCGCCGGCTTTTCGAGACGTACGACCTGCTGCTCACGCCGGCGGTCGCCTGCCCGCCGTTCGCGGTCGGTCTCGACAACCCGACCGAGATCGCCGGTAAGCCCGTCGACCCGTACGCGTGGACGCCGTTCACATGGCCCTTCAACCTGACCGGCCAGCCGGCCGCGAGCGTGCCGGCCGGCTTCACCGTCGACGGGCTGCCGATCGGCCTGCAGATCGTCGGCCGCCCCGAGGACGACATGACCGTGCTCCGCGCCGCGGCCGCCTTCGAGCGCGCGCGGCCGTGGAGCCAGCACCGGCCGCCAATTTAGATGGGGGGCTCCGGGCGCCCCCCAAGCCCCCCATCCCGCTCGGGGCCCCCCGGCAAAGCCGTGGTGCCCCTCGACAAGGAGGAGCAACTATGAAGCTCGAAGACGTCAAGCGTATCCTCGTCGTCGGCGCCGGCTCGATGGGCGCCCAGATCGCCATTCAGGCCGCCCTGCACGGCTATGCCGTCACGCTCAACGACCTCTCGACGGAGATCCTCGAGAAGGGGATGACGGGCAACCGCGCGCAGCTCGCCCGCCGGGTCACCAAGGGGCAGATGACGCAGGCTCAGATGGACGAGGCGATCGCCCGCGTCCGGCTCGAGCCCGACCTCGACAAGGCGGCCCGCGACGCCGACGTCGTGATCGAGGCGATCGTCGAGCGCCTCGAGCCGAAGCGCGAGTGTTTCGCGCGGCTGGACGGCGCCTGTCCGCCCCACGCGGTCCTCCTGACGAACTCGTCGACGCTGATGATCAGCCAGATCGCCGACGCGACGAAGCGGCCGGCCCAGTGCGCGAACATGCACTGGTTCTTCCCGCCGCTCGTCATGAAGCTCGTCGAGGTGGTGCAGGGAAAGGACACGAGCGAGGAGACGGTGCAGCTCGCCGCCGCGCTGACGCGGAAGATCGGCCGCGAGCCGGTGATTCTGAGGAAGGAGCTGCCCGGGTTCCTGGTCAACCGGATCCTCCGCGCCCAGGCGCGCGAGGCGTACTTCCTGCTCGAGCAGGGCGTGGCGTCGTTCGCCGATATCGACAGAGCGGTGGAGCTCGGGCTGAACCACCCCATGGGCCCGTTCAAGCTCTCGGATTTCTCCGGCCTCGACATCGGCTACAACGCGCGGCTCGAGACCTATCAGGTGACGAAGGACCCCAAGGACGCGCCGCCCAAGGCACTCGAGACCCGGGTCAAGCGCGGCGACCTCGGCCGGAAAACCGGCCGGGGCTTCTACGACTGGACGAAGACGCCGCCGGCGCCGACATTCGAATAGGAGCCTATCGGGTTCTCGAGGAGCGCCACGGGTTTCCCGGGGTGCTCCGAGCGCTGGCCGGGGGAGACCGAGGGGGGCGTAGCCCCCTTCGCTCGACGAGCCGGGGGGCCATTTCGGGGCCCCCCACGTGACTGTCTCAATCTTCGGACATTGACCGCGGAGCCCGCGGGGCCCATCGTGGCCCCGTGCGGCTCACGGAACTCCTCATCTCGGTCGCCCTCGTCGGTCTCGCGATGGCCGGCCTCTTCGTCCTCGCGGACCAGGCGCAGCGCGCGTATGCCGTCGGCAGCGCGACGGTCGCCTCGCAGCAGAACGCGCGCGTGGCGCTCGAGCGCCTCGCCGCGGACCTCCGCTCAGCGGGCGCGGGACCCCCCGGCGCGTTCGACGCGATCGCCGCGGCCGAGCCCGGGCGCGTCGTCCTCCAGAGTGACCTCGACGGCGACGGGCGGATCGCGGGCTCGGGCGAGAGCGTCGCCTGGCTGCTCCGCGGAGACGTGCTGCGGCGGGACGCCGGCGGCGGCGCCCAGCCCGTTGTCGGGGACGTGCGCGCCTTCCGTCTCGGCTACCTCGACGCCCGTGACCAGCCCACGGCCGTCCCCGGCGACGTACGCACGGTGACCGTGACGCTCACGACGGGCGCCGCGGCTACGGGTGGGGGGCTCGTCTCGCCGGCGGCTTCCACGACCACGCTCGCGACGCGGGTCCGACTCCGCAACCGCTGAGCCTGTAGAATCGCGACGTGCGCCCACGCGCTCGATTCGTGATCGGCCTGCCGCTGCTCCTCGCCGCCGCCTGCGAGACGGTCCCGATCACGGGCCGCTCCCAGGTTCAGCTCCTGCCCGAGAGCACGGAGCTGCAGATGGGGCTCGACTCCTATCAGGAGATCCTCAAGAAGTCGCGCGTCTCGCGGGACCGGGTGCTCAACGAGCAGGTCACGCGGGTCGGCCGGCGGATCGCCGCCGCCACCGGCGCCGACTACAAGTGGGAGTTCACGGTCCTCGAGGACAGGCAGGCCAACGCCTTCTGCCTGCCGGGCGGGAAGGTGGCCGTCTACACGGGCATCCTGCCGATCACGCGCGACGATGCCGGGCTCGCGGCCGTGCTGGGCCACGAGGTCGCCCACGCCATCGCCCGCCACGGCGGGGAGCGGGTCAGCCAGACCCTGCTCGTCCAGACCGGCCTCGCCGCGACCCAGGCCGCGCTCTCCCGCGGCGACCCCGTCACGGTCCAGCAGGTGACGTCGCTCCTCGGTGCCGGCGCGAGCGTCGGGCTGCTCCTGCCGTGGAGCCGGGGCCAGGAGTCAGAGGCCGATCACATGGGCCTGATCTTCATGGCCAGGGCCGGCTACCACCCGAGCGCCGCGCGCGACCTCTGGGTGCGGATGTCGCAGGCGGACGGGCAGCAACCACCGGAGTACCTCTCGACGCACCCGTCGCACGCCACGCGGATCCGCCAAATCGAAGGGTGGATTCCCGAGGCGATGCGCTACTACAACCCCCGCTAACCGCACCCATCTGCCACAGGCTCGCCTCGCCCCGCGACGGGGCTGCGGCTTCGCACTCCCACCATCCGGGGTGGGGAGGTGGGTGGTAGCCCCCCATGGGTCGCGCCGGGTGATCCGAGCCTAAACCCCTTTAAATCCCGCACTTTTCTGTTGACGAGGCCTACCTGGCACTAGTAGTGTGGCGCCTCAGTGGGACGAAGTGGGAGGCAGTGGTAACGCCTTCCCAGGTGGGGGAACATGTTTCTCGGGCGTCACCGACACACGATTGACGCGAAGGGGAGGTTGAGCGTGCCGGCGAAATTCCGCGAAGCGCTCGCCGAGTACGAAGGCGATGCGCTCGTGGTCGTGCCGGAGATCCACGACACCTGCCTCGAGGTCCACCCGATGGAGGAGTGGCAGAAGCTCGGCACCAAGCTCCAGGATCAGCCGCGCTTCAGCCAGATCGTGCGGGACGCGGGACGCCTCTATTTCTCTCGCGCGCGCGAGACCACGCTCGACGGAGCGGGGCGGATTCTCGTGCCGCCGGATCTGCGCGAGCAGGTGGGACTCGGCAAGGACGTCGTGCTCGTCGGCGGACAGATCACGTACTTCGAGATCTGGGACCGGGCGCGCTTCGACGAATTCGATCGGAACGGCCGGGCGCGGCGGCAGGAGATCCAGGACGGCCTGGCGAATCAAGGAGTCTAGCGGTTCACCTCCCGGTCCTCGTGGATGAGGTCGCATTTCTGCTGCGGCCGCGACGCGGAGGCTGGGTGATCGACGGGACGGTGGGAATGGGCGGACACGCGGAGGCGATGCTGGCGACGAGTGCTCCCGACGTGCGCCTGCTCGGGCTCGACGTCGACCCGGGGGCGCTCGCGCGCGCGGGCGAGCGGCTGGCGCGCTTCGGCGGTCGGGCTCGCATGGTGCACGCGAGCTTCCGCGACCTCGGGGCCGTCGCCGCGCGGGAGGGCATCGAGGAGGCCGCGGCCGTGCTCCTCGACCTCGGCATGTCGTCGTGGCAGCTCGACGAGGCGGGGCGCGGCTTCTCGTTCCTCCGCGACGAGCCGCTGGACATGCGGCTCGACCCGACGACCGGGACCACGGCGGCCGAGCTCCTCAACCGGCTCGACGAGCGCGCGCTCACGCGGATCCTCGCCGAGTACGGCGGCGAGCGCTACGCGGCGCGGATCGCGCGCGCCGTCGTGCGGCGCCGTCCGCTCGCGACGACCGGGGATCTCGTGGCCGCCGTCCGTGGCGCGGTGCCTCGGTCCGCGTGGCCCAAGCGCATCCACGTCGCGACCCGGACCTTCCAGGCGATCCGGATGGCCGTGAACGACGAGCCGGGCGCGCTCGAGCAGGCGCTCCGCGACGCGCCGGCGCTGCTCGCCCGCGGGGGACGGCTCGGCGTGATCTCCTTCCACTCGGGCGAGGACCGCGCGGTCAAGCGGGCGTTCCGCGCGCTCGGCGCCTCGGAGTACGCCGCGCTCGAGCCGGCGCCGCTCGAGGCCGGCGACGACGAAGTGCGCGCCAACCCGCGCGCCCGGTCCGCGAAGCTGCGCGTGCTGGAGCGGCTGCCATGACCGCCAAGCCCCAGCGGCTCGTCCGCGATCCCGACCCGCGCGCCCGCCGGTCGCTCGTCGGCGCGCTGCTCGCGTCGGCCGTCTTCGTGGCCGCCGGGCTCGGCGTCGTCGCGCTGCGCGTCGAGTCCGTCAGCCTCGCCTACCAGCTCGACGTCCTGCGCACGGAGCGGCGGACGATCGAGAATCGCATCCGCGAGCTCGAGATCGAAGTGGCGACGCTCCGCTCGCCCGCGCGCGTCGAGCAGCGCGCGCGCCAGCTCGGGCTCGTCGTTCCCGCGCGCGACCAGATCCGCCTGGCGCGCGAGTACGTCACGGGCGGCACGGGCCTGGCGGCCGCGCGCCTCGCCCGCATCGAGGCGCCGCCCAAGCCGTGACCGCGCCCGGGCTGCGGACGCGGGTCCTCATCGTCGCGGCGCTGCTGGCCGCCGCGTTCGGAGGCCTGACGGCGCGTCTGGCCTGGCTCCAGCTGATCCGGGGTCCCGAGCTCGCGACCCTCGCCGAGCGCCAGTACTCGCGCACCGTCGTCCTCCAGGCGCAGCGCGGGCCGATCGTGGACCGCAACGGCGCCTCGCTCGCGACCTCGACGCCCGCCGAGTCCCTCTTCGCCCAGCCGCGTGCCCTGGGGGATCCCGTGCGCGTGGCCGGGCGCCTCGCGCCGCTGCTCCGCGTCCCCGAGGGCGAGCTGCACGCCCAGCTCACGAGCGCGCGCGCCTTCGTGTGGCTCCGGCGCCGGCTGCCGCCCGCCGTCGCCGACGAGGTGCGGGCGCTGCGCGAGACGGGTCTCGGCTTCTTGCCCGAGCCGCTCCGCCTCTACCCGAACCGCGAGCTCGCCGCCCACGTGCTGGGCTTCGAGGGCATGGACGGCGGCCTCGAGGGCGTCGAGCGCTCGTGGAACGACCTGCTCGCGGGCACGCCGGGCAAGGCGATCGTCGGGCGCGACGCGCTGGGCCGGGAGGTCGTCACGCAGCACGTGCTCGCCGCGCCGGCCGCGGGGCAGGGCGTGATGCTCACGCTCGACAAGACGATCCAGTACATCGCCGAGCGCGAGATCGACGCGGCTTACCGCCGCACGCAGGCGCGGGCCGCGATGGCCGTCGTGATCGATCCGCGGACCGGCGACGTCCTGGCGATCGCCATCCGGCCGACCTTCAACCCGAACGCGTTCCTCGACGTGCCCGCGCGCGACGTGTGGCGCAACCGCGCCGTCACCGACCCCTTCGAGCCGGGCTCGACCTTCAAGGTCATTCTCGCCGCCGCCGCCCTCCAGGAGGGCGTGGTGCGCCCCGACGACCGCATCTTTGCCGAGAACGGTCAGATCACGATCGCGAAGACGACGATCCACGACTGGAAGAGGTACGGCTGGCTCACGTTCGCCGAGGTGCTGCAGAACTCGTCGAACGTCGGCTCGATCAAGGTGGGGCTCGCGCTCGGGCGGGACCGGTACTACCGCTACATGACCGCGTTCGGCTTCGGCGCCACGACGGGCGTCGGGCTCGCCGGCGAGAGCCGCGGGCTCCTGCGGGAGCCGGGCCGGTGGTCGGCCCTGTCGCTGCCGACGATGTCGCTCGGCCAGGAGGTGTCGGTGACGGCCCTGCAGATCACCGCCGCGTTCGGCGCCGTCGCCAACGACGGGGTGCTGATGCAGCCGCGTCTGGTCCGCGCGACCTTCGACGCCGACGGCCGCGAGACGCGGCGGCTCGAGCCGCGCGCGGTGCGGCAGGTCGTCTCCCCCGAGACGGCGAAGACGCTCAAGCGGCTGCTCGCGCGCGTCGTCGAGCAGGGCACCGGACACCTCGCGGTGATTCCCGGCTACGACGTCGGCGGCAAGACCGGCACCGCGCAGAAGCTCGACCCGGCGACGCATCGTTATTCCCGCGCGCCCGGCGTGCTGTCCTTCATCGGCATGGTGCCGGCGGACGAGCCCCGGCTCGTGATGCTCGTCATGCTCGACGAGCCCAGGAACGAGAAGTGGGGCAGCGAGGCGGCCGCGCCGATCTTCTCGGCGATCGGCGCCGAGGTGCTCCGCTACCTCGACGTGCCGCCGCGCGACGCGCAGCCGGTGCAGATCGTGACGGGCCCCGAGGCGTCCGCGCCGCGCGCGAGACCCGGGAGCGAGGCGCCGGCGTCGGACGGGCTCATGCCCGACGTCCGCGGGCGCAGCCTGCGCGAGGCACTCGCGACGCTCGCACCCCTCGGCATGGAGGTACAGGTGGACGGTCGCGGGCGGGTCGCCCGGCAGGTCCCGGCGCCCGGCGAGCCGTTGGCGGCCAGCGCCGCCGCGCGACTGACCCTCGTGAGCGGGACGGCAAGGGATGCGCCGTGAGGCGGCGGTGACCGAGCTCCTCGACGCGCTGGACGAGCGACGGGTGCTCGGCGCGCTGCCGGCGTCCGTCTCGGGCGTCGTCGCCGATTCGCGTCGGGTCAAGCCCGGGGACTGCTTCGTCGCCGTGCCGGGCTTCCGCCAGGACGCGCGCCGCTTCGCCGCCGACGCCGTCCGGCGCGGGGCGGGCGTCGTCGTGACGGAGGGCGGCCCGCTCCCCGACATCCGCGTCGGCCAGATCCTGGTGCCGTCGGCGCGTCGCGCCCTGTCGCGGCTCGCCTCCGTCTGGTACGAGCATCCGTCGCGCGCGCTCACGCTCGTCGGCATCACCGGCACGAACGGCAAGACGACGACCTCGTACCTCGTGGACGCGCTGCTCCGGGCGAGCGGGGCGCCGACCGGAATCATCGGCACGATCCAGTACGTCATCGGCGACGAGGTGCGCCCGGCGGGCCAGACGACGCCCGAGGCGCTCGACATCCAGGAGATGCTCGCCACGATGCGCGCGGGTGGCGTCCGCGGTGTCGCGCTCGAGGTCTCCTCGCACGCGCTGGCGCTCCACCGCGCGGACGACCTCGACTTCGACGTCGCCGTCTTCACGAACCTCACGCAGGATCACCTGGACTTCCACGGC
>JBOHQB010000413.1:0-5963 GCA_050731995.1 Candidatus Rokuibacteriota bacterium | reverse complement strand
GTACGTGGGCTTGAGGCCCACGACGCCGCAGAAGGCCGCCGGCTGCCGGATCGAGCCGCCCGTGTCGGTCCCGTAGGCGCCCGCGGCGAGGCCGCCCGCGACCGCCGACGACGAGCCGCCCGACGACCCACCCGGCACGCGCGCCAGATCCCAGGGATTGCGTGTCGGGTGGAAGGCCGAGTGCTCGGTGGACGAGCCCATCGCGAACTCGTCGCAGTTGGTCTTCCCGAGAAAGACGGCGCCCGCCGCGCGCAGCCGCTCGACGGCCGTCGCGTCGTACGGCGGCACGAACGCGTCGAGGATCTTCGAGCCGCACGTCGTCCTCACGCCCCGCGTGCAGAGCACGTCCTTGAGCGCGAGCGGCGCGCCGTCGAGCGGGCCCAGCGGCTTGCCGGCGCGCCAGCGGCCCTCGGACTCGCGTGCCGCCGCCAGCGCCTCGTCGCGTGTGACTGTGAGGTAGGCGCCGACCTTCCGGTCGATGGCGGTGATGCCCGCCAGCTGAGCCTCGGCGACCGCGGTCGGCGTCGTCTCACCCCGGCGGTAGGCGTCGGCCAGATGGTGGATCGGGCGGAACATCAGCCCTCGATGATCCGCGGCACGCGAAAGAACTCGCCGCTCCGGTCGGGCGCGTTGGCGAGCATGGCATCTTGGGGGAAGCACGGCTCGATCTCGTCCTCGCGCATCACGTTGAACACGTCCACCGCGTGCGAGGTCGGCTCGACACCCTCGGTGTCGAGGGCCTTCAGCGTGTCGAGGTGCGCGAGGATTCCGTTCAGCTGCTCGCGCATCCGCTCCAGCTCCGCCTCGCTCAGCGCCAGGCGAGTGAGCCGCGCGACGTGCTCGACGTCCTCTCGGCTGATCACGACGGCAAATCCTCGAGTCGAACGCCACGACCACTCCTCACAGCTTCCCGCGCCTCCGCGACTCGCTCCAGGCGATGATCGTCCTTGGCCTCAGTCAGCAACACGCGGCGCGCGGGACGTTTCGCCCCTTCTGCTGACCATCGCGAGAACCGCGACTGCCTATCGCGTGACGCCATAAGAATCCTCTCGCTTCTCCCTCAAGGCACTTCGCCTACGCCGACGCCAGCTTCGCAACCCGAAGCTGCTTGCGACGCCGCTCGGCGTGCCAGAGGTCGTACTGAGTCTGCTGGTTGAGCCAACTCTCGGCGGAAGTGCCAAAGGCAATGGAGAGACGGACCGCCATCTCAGGGCTGATCCCGGCGCGGCCATTCAGAATGGCGGAAAGGGTCTTGCGGCTCACGCCCAGAGCTTCTGCGGCTTGCGTCACAGTGACGCCAAGCGGCTCGAGACAAAGAGCCTTGACGATCTCCCCCGGGTGGGGCGGGTTGTGCATACGCATCGCTCTTCCTCTTAGTGATAGTCCTCGTAGTCGAGAGAATCCGCGTCCTTACCGACAAACTTGAACGTGATCCGCCAGTTGCCGCTCACCCCTACGGCCCACGTGCCCTTGCGGTCACCCTTGAGCGGGTGAAAGCCCAGTCCTGGAAGTGCCATATCCCGTGGGGCAGTGGCGGCACTCAACCGGCCCAGGATCAGGCGCAGTCGTTCGGCGTGTTGCGCCTGGATGCCGCTCTTTGAGCCAGTTTCGAAAAACTTGGCCAACCCCTTGTGCTTGAACCCGCGGATCAACCCTGACGAGTGTAACCTAGAGCGTTACAGATCACAAGATCGGCAGCACGCGCTGTCCAACGCTGCGGGTGAGCCGCGAGTTCGAGTGCCTCACGACTTGCTGAACTCGTCGAAAAACCTCAGGTCCACCTCGTAAGTCGTTCGCGGGATAAGTCCGAGTTCCAGCTGTTCAAAGAGTGTAATGAGGGCCTGGCCATCTACAAGTTCGATAGAGGACGCGCCCTCGCGTACAGCCTCGGTCTGTGCATCGGCCGTAAAGGTGCCAGTGGTCAAGATCAAGCCCTTGTCCGCGCGCCCCATCATGGCACCACGGAAGTCACGAACGACAGCCGGCCCAACCGGATTCGTCCACCGCTTGCATTGGAATAAGACCCACTCTTACAGCGTATCTTGGCGGACTTGGCCGGAAACACGGCACGTTGTACCACGCTCAAATCTCTTCGAGATGCGCGTACTGGAGCGACAGGCGCTTCCTCCCCACGCTCGCGAAGCCCACCGTCACGATCGTGTCCGTCCCCTCCCGCTCGACGCCGACGACCAGCCCCTCGCCCCACCGCGCGTGGCGCACGCGCGCGCCGACCTTGAACGGCAGGCTCTCGTCGATGACCGTGTCGGCGGCCGCGGCGAAGGCGACGGCGTCGTAGCCGGCCGGCGCCGGCTCGCGCCGCGCGTTGAGCGAGTGGATCTCCGCCTCCGGCATCTCCCGGAGGAACCTCGAGGGCTCGCCGACGCCGTATCCGTGCACGCGCCGGTGGAGCGCGTACGAGAGATAGAGACGCTCGCGCGCCCGCGTGAGGCCGACGTAGCAGAGACGCCGCTCCTCCTCGATCTCGTCCTGGTCGTTCAGGGATCGCGCGTGGGGGAACACGCCCTCCTCCAGCCCCGTCAGGAAGACCGCCGGGAACTCGAGCCCCTTGGCCGAGTGGAGCGTCATGAGCGTCACGCGCGAGTCCGCGTCCTTGAGCTCGTCGAGGTCGCTCACGAGCGCGACCGAGTCGAGGAACCCCTCGAGCGTCGGCGCGTCGCTCGCGTGCGTGTAGTCCTCCGCCGCGGCGACGAGCTCTTCGAGGTTCTCGAGCCGCGCCTCGGTCTCGGGCGAGCGCTCGGCGCGGAGCGCGTCGCGGTAACCGCTCTGGTTCAGCACCAGATCGATGTAGGCGGGCGGCGCGAGCTCGCCGCGCGAGCCCGCCAGCCGCGCGATCAGCGCCGCGAACTCCTCGAGGGCCCGTCGCGGCTTGCCGGTGATCTGGGGTGGCGGATCGGCCGCCGCCGCGAGCAACGACTTGCCCTCGCCCGCCGCCAGCTCGCCCAGGCGCGCCAGCGTCGTGGCGCCGATCCCGCGCGGTGGTGAGGCAATCGCGCGCGTGAAGGCGACGTCGTCGGCCGGGTTCATCGCGAGTCGGAGATACGCGAGCGTGTCCTTGACCTCCTTACGCTCGTAGAAGCGCACGCCCCCGACGATGACGTACGGCACCCGCGCGCGGCGCAGCGCGTCCTCGAGCACGCGCGACTGGGCGTTGGTGCGGTAGAAGATGGCGACCCCGTCCCACGGCACGCCCTCGCCGCGCAGGAGCAGGGTCGTCTGCGCGACGAAATTCGCCTCCTCGTGCTCGTCCCAGGCGCGGTAGAGATTCGGACGAGTCCCCTCGGCGTTCTCCGTCCAGAGCGCTTTGTCCTTGCGCTGGAGGTTGTTGACGATGACCGAGGAGGCGAGTGCCAGGATCCGCTGGGTCGAGCGGTAATTCTGCTCGAGACGGACGAGCGTCGTGCCCGGATAGTCGCGCTCGAAATCGAGGATGTTGCGGATGTCGGCCCCGCGGAAGCTATACACACTCTGGTCGGGATCGCCGACCACGCAGACGTTCCGGTGCTCACCGGTCAGCAGCCGGATGATCCGGTACTGTGCGCGGTTCGTGTCCTGGTACTCGTCCACGAGGACGTGGCGCCAGAGTCCCCGATACCACGCGAGGACCTCGGGCACCTGCTCGAAAAGCTGGACGGTCTTGAGCAGCAGGTCGTCGAAGTCCACGCCCCCGGTCGCCTTGAGCCGCTCCTCGTACCGCTTGAAGACGCCCGCGATCTTCTCCTCCCACGGCCCGCGCGCCTCGCGCTCGGCGTCGACGGGATCGCGCATGTGGTTCTTCAGCCACGAGATCCGCTGGGCGACGGCTGACGGCGTGAAGCTGCGGTCGCTCAGCTCCTGCTCGCGGAGGATCCCGCGCACGAGCGCCCCCCGATCATCCTCGTCGTAGATGACGAAGTGGGGCGGCAGCCCGATGTGCCGCCCGTGCTGGCGCAGCACGCGCACGCACGCGGAGTGAAAGGTCGCGATCAGCGGCGCCTTGAGTCCGACGGGCAGCAGGAGGTCGTCCACCCGCCGCGCCATCTCCCCCGCCGCCTTGTTCGTGAAGGTGACGGCGACGATGTTCCGCGGATTGACCTCGCGCACACCGATGAGCCACGCGATCCGGTAGGCGATGACGCGCGTCTTGCCGCTGCCGGCGCCGGCGAGCACGAGCATGGGCCCGTCGCCGGCGATGACGGCTTCGCGCTGCGCGGGGTTCAGGTCGTCGAGGAGGCGCTCGAGAGCCGCGGGCACGCCTCGACTTTACTCTACGGTCACACTCTTGGCGAGGTTGCGCGGCTGGTCCACGTCGCAGCCGCGGCGGACGGCGATGTGGTAGGCGAGGAGCTGGAGCGGGATCACGGTGAGGAGCGGCGCCAGGAGGTCGGCGCAGGGCGGTACCTCGATCACGTGCTGCGCCTTCGACGCGACGATCCGGTCGCCCGTTTGGACGATCGCGATCACCTGCCCCTCGCGCGCGCGCACCTCCTCCACGTTGCCCAGCATCCGCTCGTACGAGCCGTCGCGCGGCGCCAGCGCCACGACGGGCAGCGACTCGGTGATGAGCGCGATCGGGCCGTGCTTCATCTCGCCGGCCGCATACCCCTCGGCGTGGATGTAGGAGATCTCCTTGAGCTTCAGCGCGCCTTCGAGCGCGATCGGGTGCTGGAGCCCGCGGCCGAGATAGAGGAAGTCCTGCGCCCCGGAGAGCGCGCGGGCGAGCGCGGCGATGGGCTCGTCGTGCGCCAGCGTCTGCTCGACGAGGCGCGGGATCTCGACGAGGTCGCGGATGCGCTTCTTCACGTCCTCCGGCCCCAGCACGCCTCGCACCCGTCCGAGCCAGAGGGCCAGCAGATAGACGGCGACGATCATCGTCGAGAAGGCCTTCGTCGAGGCGACGCCGATCTCGGGTCCCGCGTGCATTTGCAGCGTGCCCGTCGCCTCGCGCGCGAGCGCCGAGCCCACGACGTTGGTGATCGCGAGGATCGGGCAGCCCTTCTGGCGCGCGGCCTTCACGGCCCCGAGCGTGTCGGCGGTCTCGCCCGACTGCGACACGGCGACGACGAGCGTCTCGGGGCCGACGACGGCGTCGCGGTAGCGGAACTCGGAGGCGAGGTCGGCCTCCGCGGGCATCCCCGCGAGGCGCTCGACCATCGCCCGCCCGAGCATCGCGGCGTGGTACGCCGTGCCGCAGGCGACGAAGACGACGCGCTGGAGCCCACGCACCGTCTCGGGGTCGAGGTTCGCGTCGGGGAGGACGATGACGCCGGTCTCGAGCGAGAAGCGGCCGCGGAAGGTGTCGGTGATGGCGCGCGGCTGCTCGTAGATCTCCTTGAGCATGAAGTGCCGGTAGCCGCCCTTCTCGGCCATGATCGGGTCCCAGAGGATCTTCACGGGCTCCCGCTGCACGGGCTCGTCGTCGAGGGTCGACAGCTCCACGCCCTGGGCCGTGACGACCGCGACCTCGTCGTCCTCCAGGATCACCACGTCGCGCGTGTGGGCGAGGATCGCCGGAATGTCCGAGGCGATGAACATCTCGCCGCGCCCGAGACCCACCACGACGCTGCCCGCGCCCCGCTTGGCGGCGACGAGCCGGTCGGGCGCCGCCTTGGACACGACGCCGATCGCGTACGAGCCCCGGAACTCCTTGAGCGCGCGCTTGACCGCGCGGTCCAGCCGCTGCCCGGCGGTGACGTAGTGGCCGATGAGGTGCGCGAGCACCTCCGTGTCGGTGTCCGAGGTGAACCGGTGGCCCTCGGCGGCGAGGCGCTCCTTGATCTCGAGGTAATTTTCTAGGATGCCGTTGTGGACGACGACGAGCGTGCCCGTCGCGTCCGTATGCGGGTGCGCGTTCTCGTCCGAGGGCCGTCCGTGCGTCGCCCAGCGCGTGTGGCCGATGCCGATCGCGCCCGTGACGGGCTGCTCGCGCAGGACGCCCTCGAGCATCTTGATCCGCCCCGCTGCCC
>JBOHQB010000412.1:0-10879 GCA_050731995.1 Candidatus Rokuibacteriota bacterium | reverse complement strand
ATCTCCTGCCGGTCGAGGCCGTAGCAGCCGACGGCCTTGCGCACCCGGAGATCACCGAAGATCGGGTGCGGCGTGCGGTCCGGCGACATCGGCTTGCCATCCTTGGGGATGCTCACCTTCATCGCCGCCATCATCGGCGTCGTTTCCATGCCGGTCATGACCACGGCCTTCGGGTTCTGGGCCTTCATCGTGTCGACGTGGTCGGGCGAGAACGAGGCGATGAAGTCGATCTCCCCGTTCTTGAACGCGGCCATCTCGGTGATGGGGTCCTTGATCACGCGGACCATCACCTTGGCGAGGTAGGGGAGCCCGGGCTGGAAGTACTTGTCGAAGCGCTCCATCAGGAGATGGCTGCCCTTCACCCACTCGACGAACTTGAACGGCCCGCAGCCGACGATCGCCGCCGGCTTGCCCTGCTTCCGGTCGTCGACCGTGAACTTCTCGATGGAGGCCGGCGACAGGAGGATCAGGCCCGTCCGGTAGGCGGAGAGCATGTGCAGGAAGAAGGCGTAGGGATGCTTGAGACGGATCTGCACGGTGTGAGGGCCCATCACCTCGACGCTGTGGACGGGCTCGTAGAAGGGCCGCATGCCGGACTTGGTGGCCGGGTCCTTCATGCGTTCGATGTTGAACCTGACGGCGGCGGCGTCCACCGGCGTGCCGTCGTGGAAGAGGGCGTTCCGCCTGAGCTTGAAGGTGTAGAGCAGGCCGTCGGGTGAGACCTGCCACGACTCGGCAAGGTCGCCGACGAACTTGCCGTCGGGCGTGATGTTCGTGAGGCTGCAGCCGACGTTCATGGCGACCCACATCATTTCGTAGCCGGGCGCCGTGTGGAAATCGAGGTTGGCGATCTCGTTACCGTACGAGACCCTGAGAGTCCCGCCGCGTTTCGGCGCCTGGGCGTCGCCCAGTTTCGGCGCCTGGGTGTCGCCCCGTTTCGGCGCCTGGGCGTCGGCGGCCGGCACGGCGACGGTCGTCATGAGCACGGCGAGAGCGAGGAGCAGCCCGAGTACGGGGCGTCGATGGCGCATGGCGTCTTTCCTCCCTAACATGGTCTCGACCGGAACGAACAGGACGGCAGCCCGCGTCCGATGACGATTGCCGGGTACTTTACATGAAGAAGCACCTGTCAACAACAGGACGCGTGACCCGGCCTCGCGGTTCCCTTCAGGCCCGGGACGCCCCGCCGTGGTCCGCATCGGCCGGCGTCATCGCACCGCGACGCGGGCGAGGCAGGCGCGGACCCGCGCGGCCAGCTGCGGCAGCGAGAACGGCTTCGTGAGGTAGTCGGTCGCGCCGACGTCGAAGCCGCTGCGCGTACTCGCCTCGTCGTCCTGGACCGTGAGGATCAGGACCGGAAGCTGCGCCGTCTCCTTGCGGCCACGGAGCGTCCGGAGCACCTCGAGGCCGTCGAGCTCGGGCATGTCGATGTCGAGGATCACGAACTCGGGGTGTAGCTGGTCGATCAGCTCGAGGGCCTCGCGTCCGTCCACGGCCTCGACCACGGTGTGCCCGTCGCGCGTGAGCGCGCGTGAGGCCAGGCGGCGCACGTCCGGGTCGTCGTCCACGACGAGCACACGCAGCCGGTGCGTCGCGACGTCGACGGGCGCGTGATCGAGCGTGAACGGCCGACGCGCGCCGGCCGGCTCGAGCTGCAGCACGCAGCCCTCGTAGGCGCAGAACACCTCGGTCGCAGCCCCGCGCTTCGCAGCGAGCTCCCGCGCGCGCCGCTCGATCTCCTCGACGGCGCGGTCGTCGTGGTTCGGATCGTGGTGCGTGAGCGCGAGCCGGCGGACGCCGGCGGCCGCCGCCAGCTCGACGACGTAGTCAAAGGGGCTGTGCCCCCACCGCCGCCGCGCGGGATATTCCTCGGGGGTGTACTGCGCGTCGTGGATGACGAGGTCCGCGTCGAGCATGAAGCGGGTGTGGCGGAGGTCGCCCTCGTGCAGGATCGAGTCGAGGCGCCCGGGGGTGCCGGCACTGTGCCAGACCTGCTCGGAATACGGCTCGTGGTCCGTGAGGTAGACGACCGTGACGCCGTCGGCTTCGAGGCGATAGCCGAGCGTGAGCGCCGGGTGATGGAGGTACTGCGCGAAGATCCGCACGCCGGCGATGTCGTGCACGCCCTGGCCCAGCTCGTGACACGTGATCTTCGCCGGGATCTGGGCGAGCTCGACGGGGAAGTAGGTGAACTCCATCTGGCCCGCCAGCACCTCGTGCAGCGAGCGCTGGCTGTCCCGCGGCGCGTAGACGTCGAACTCGTTGCCCGGCGTGAACATCGGCATGAAGAACGGGAACCCCTGGATGTGATCCCAGTGCGTGTGGCCGATGAGCACGTGTCCCCGGATCGGCGCCGGTCCGCCGGCAAGCAGATCCATCCCGAGGAGGCGGATGCCCGTGCCGCTGTCGAGGATGAAGAGATCGTTCGCGGCGGTCCGCAGCTCGACACACGACGTGTTGCCGCCGAAGTGCGCGGTGTGGGCGCCCGGCGTGGCGATCGAGCCACGCGTGCCCCAGAACCTGACGCGCATCAGCCGGCGCTCAGGCGACGAACTCCGGAATCAGCTCCTTCAGGTCGGGATCCACCCGCACGACGATCCGGCCCACGGCGTCGTCCATGCGGCCGGATGATACCTCAATCGCGGAGGAGTGGGCAGCCCGCCGGCATCGCCGCCTTCTTCGTCGCGATGATGCCCTTGGCGTACTTCTCGAGGTAGTGGGTGATGGTCTCGACACGGATCTTCACCGAGCCCGCCGGCTTGGTCGAGTCGAGGTCCTGGAACGAGAAGAAGAGCGTGCCCGATCGCTCGACGATCTGCTGGACCGGGGTGTAGGTCGGTTGGTCCATCCCGCACTCGTAGGACGACAGCCGGATGACGCAGGCGATCCACGGGATCCGCGCCGCCACCTTGGCGCCCCACAAAATCTCGTTGGTGTTCGACGAGTAGGACGACGGCCACACGTCGCGGATGTCGAAGGGCGATGTGATGTGGCCGGCGCGAATGTCCTCGCCGAACGCCCACCGCATCAGGTCGTCGTCGATCGGGAAATACTGCATCCAGAGGATCGGGTAGCCGTAGGCCTGCAGATCGACCTCGATCTCGTGACCGATGCCGGGGTCCATGTGGTACGGCCGCGCGATCACCATCAGGCACGGCCGGTCCTCGCGCGCGCACCACTCGAGCACCTCGCGCGACTTCTTCCGGAGGCGGTCGTTGAAGTCGCGCAGCGCCCGGAAGCCGGCGTCCACGGCCCGCCGGGTCTCCTCGTACGTCAGTCCGGGGAGGGCGTCGCGCATTCCCTCGAACAGCTGCTTGGGCACCAGCGCCGGCTCGTCGAGCGAGACGAACGGCGTGACGTACCGGATGCCGGCCTCGGCAAAGGCGTCCTGTTCCTTGATGAAGCCGGCCTTGATGTTCTCCGGGGCAGCCATCACGCGAGGGCACGCGAGCGACTTGGCCACGTGGCCGGAGAGGAACGAGGGCAGGTTGTAGATCATCGGCGAGAAGAGGATGTCGAGCTTGTGCCGCTGGCCGAAGACCAGCTCGCCGTAGTGACCGGAGATGCACTTCACCGGGTAACAGCAGTCCACAGTGCCGCGCCCCTTGCCGAACTGCCGACCCTGCTCCTCGGAGGTGTCCGACGAGAAGACGACGTTGCGCGGGTCCACGCCGAGGGCGGTGAACAGGCCCATCCAGAACTGATGCGTGTTCCAGAGATTCAGGACGCGGGGAACGCCGATCCGGAGCTTATTCCGCGACGACGGCGGCCCCTGACTCGGATCGGGCCCGGCGGAACGCATCCTTGCGAACCATCTCGGCAATGTTAGGGTACTCACGCTTGACCTCCTCGAGCCTCGCCTTCACGACCCGCATCTCGTTGACGTCCTCGACGAGCCCCTTGGGGCAGGAGTTGCCGCTGATGACGCGCACCCAGCCCTCGGCCAGCGGTACTTTGCTCCACGCGCGGCCCTTGGCGCCGGGGAGCTGCACGTCGATGAACGTCCGCGTGCAGTTGATCGGGCACCACTTGCAGACGGTCTCGGCGGCGGTCGTGCTCGTGTAGGTCAGCGCCGCGATGGCGTCGAAGCCGCGGAAGCGCGACGGTCCGCCGTTCTTCCTCCAGTCGCCCGCGCAGAGCGCGGCGCCGATGGCGCCGGCCTCGCCGGAGTACGGATGCAGGACCACCTCGGCGTCCGGCACCTTGCTGCGGATGAAATCCACCTGCGCCTTGACCACGGCCATGTTGCGGTGGGTGCCGCCCTGCAGCACGAACTTGCGGCCGACCGCTCTCAGATTCTGCAGCTGGCCGGCGTAGATCCAGACGTTGACGGGCAGGACCGCGGCCAGCGCGGCCATGATCTCCTCGGCCGACCAGCCCTTGCGCTGCTGGTTGACGATGTCGGACTGCAGAAAGACGCCGCAGCCCATCGTGAGGCTCGGCATCGCCTTGGCTTCGAACGCGCGCTCGGCGTACGTCTCGAGCGGGACGTTGTAGCGCTCGGCCACGCCTTGTAGGAAGGCGCCGTTGCCCGACGAGCACTGCGAGTTGAGCCGGAAGTCGGCGACGGTTCCCTGCCGCAAGATCATGATCTTGACGTCGGTGCCGCCCACGTCGCAGATCACGTCGGCGTCGGGATAGAAGTGGAGCGTTCCGGTGGCGTGGGCCACGGTCTCCACCACGCCCATATCCGCGCCCAGCACGTCCTTCAGGAGATCCTTGCCGTAGCCGGTCAGCGCGAGCGCGCCGACCTCGGTGAACCCGGCTTCGCGAACCTGGCGGAACAGCGATTGCGCATCCTCGATCGGGTTGCCCTTGCTGAGCGCGTAGCAGGAGAAAAGCAGTTCGCGGTCCTCGGACAGCACGACCGCCTTGGCGGTGGTGCTCCCGAAGTCGCAGCCCAGGAGCACGTCACCCGCGTGGCGGGGGCGCGTCCCGTCACCGCGCGCCGGCGTCGGCCTGACGTACTCGCTCACGAACGTCGCCAGATCTCCGCTGCCGCTGACCAGGCCCCGCGCGCCCTCCTTGGCTTTCTGCGCGTGCTGGCCTTCGTCGACCCACCACGTCAGCCTGTCGCGGCCCTGGTAGACGCCGATCTCCGGCTTCTCGCCCCGGCCGATCTCGACGCAGCCGAGACACGCGTAGTAGAGCGCCTCGGCCGGCACGTTGATGAGCGAGGCGGGCTCGCGCCCGCCCAGATCGAGCTTGCGCTCCTCCCAGAGCTTGGCCAGGTGATGGCGCCACGCCTCCTGCAATCCCTTGAAGAAGAGGTTCGGGCCGCCGAGCAGGAGGACCTCCGGGGCCGGGGTGTTGCCCTTGGTCAGGGTGGCCAGGTTCTGGTAGACGACCGCCTCGAACAGGCTGGCGATGACCTCTTCGACCGGCACGCCGGTCTTCACGAGCGTGTTCGCGTCGGTCTCGGCGAAGATGCCGCACTTGCTCGAGACCTTGTGCAGGCTCATGCCGGCGTACGGCAGCTCGGCGAGCCGCTCGCCCGGCACCTGGAGCTTGCGCGCGGTCTTCTCGATGAAGGTCCCCGTGCCGCCGCTGCACGCCGACTGCATGTAGACCTGCTTCGAGCGGCCCGTGCCGGTGGCCGTGAAGAAGATCGTCTTCATGTCCTCGCCGCCGATCTCGGACACGAACCGCACGTCGGGGTGGAGCCGCTCGACGCACGCGGCGACCGCGACGACCTCCTGGACGAGCCTGGCGCCGACCAGCGGCGCGAGGAAGCCCGCGCCGGATCCGGTGAAGAAGATCCGGTCGCGGCCCGGCGTGAGGCCGGCCTCGGTCTCCATGCGCGCCAGGAACTCGGCGACCTTCTCGGCCTGGCGGGTGTTGTGGCGCTGGTAGTCCTGCCAGCCGACCTTGCCGTCCTCCACGACGACCGCCTTGACGGTCGTGGACCCGACGTCGACGCCGACGAACCTGGACTGGCCGTCCCCGCTCATCGCCGCCCCATCCGTTGTGCGACGTGCAGGACGAGGTTGGCGGCGGTGCCGGCGGCGTCCCCGTGCGGCACGCGGTACGTCGCGCGCTTGAGCTCGGGGGACGCGTTAATGTGCGCCCGAACCTCGTCGAGCGAGAGCCCGGTGCGTTCGAGCGTGTCGTCGAGCTCTCGCTGCGCGCGCTTCTTCGCCTCGGTGAGGATCATCTGGCAGCGCGAGAGCGCGTGGACTTCGGCGTCGCCCTTGATCTCGAGCGGCGCGTAGAGAAGATCCGGATGCTTGCCGATGACCCCGGCCATCGCCCCGATCGACATGGTGTTCGGCATGCAGGAGTATGGCGACAGCTCGCAGATCATGTGCGCCTTCTTCCGGTGGTAGGCCCAGAGCGCCTTGCCGACGAGCATGTCGCCCTCGCCGCCGTCGAGACGGCTGTGGAAGTAGGGCGCCGCGAGGCGCCGGAGCTCGTACTGGTTCGGGAGCTCGTGCGGCAGATCGCCCAGCGCCCGGCGCAGCCGGTCGTAGGTCCAGCGGTAGATCGCCTGCGCCGCCCGTCCCGCCGCGAGCTTCAGCCGCGCGCTGCGCTCGATCCCCGTGTAGTCCTCGAACCGCTGGAGGCCGAGGCGAAGCAGGTAGTCCATCCAGACCGTGATCGCCGCCGGGTAGACCTCGGCCCCCTCCGCCTCGAGCCAGCGGTGGATGTTGTAGTTCGGATCGCCCTCGACCGTCTGGAGGTAGAACTCGCCCGTGATCTTCACGACGGGCTTCACGCGCAGGCGGTCCACCTCGATGGCGCCGAACCGGCGCTGGACCTCGCGGAGGGCGCGGGTGAAGTGCGGCGTCGTCAGGTGCCACGCGAGCGAGCGCCACGTCCCGTGCCGCGGGCGCGTCCGCAGCGCGTCGCAGAGCAGCTCCACGCTCTCGCGGACGACCGCCTCGGTCTGCCCGGGGATCACCTCGTAGGGTCGGATCTGATACTCGAGATCCTGCACGAGGTCCGAGCAGAAGATCGACCAGAGGAAGCCGAGCGTCATGGGCAGGCTCAGCTCCAGGCCGTCGCCCATCTTCGCCTTCTGGTCCAGGTTGTCCTGGGCCATGAGGAACATGCGGAACGCCTCGAGCCCCGTGTTGCGCAGCGCCAGCTCGTAGCTCTGGTGATACTGGCCGAACCGGCAGGCGCCGCAGGAGCCGGCCGTGAGGTAGACGTACCGCTTGGCCACCTCGTCGGCGCCGACCCGGTCCGACTCCTTGCGCAGGAAGTTGACGAGGTTACCGGTCGTGAAGCTCGTCGGGCAGCACTGGCCGATGTCGGCGACCTCGCGGCCGGTCAGCAGATCGTCCCTCGTCGCGACCGGGAGGATCTGCGCGCGGTTACCGCTGTGCTCGAGCACGGCCTGGATCATCCGCTCGGCGCGCCAGTGCAGCCCGCCGAAGAGGATCGTCACCGATTCGCGCTCGGCGCGCATGAAGGGCCGTGGCGAGTACGTGCGATAGGGCTCAGCGGTTGTCGTGGCCATCAGGGGCCTCCGTTTTGAGCGACGTTCCGGACGTGACGATCCGTCGAAGCGCGCGACCCAAGCATCGAGGTCGAAGGTACCCTCGGGCCGGACCGAGTTCAACCGGCGGATTACCGGGCGGCTTTGGCGCTGGTGACCTCGTAGACGCGCGGCACGTGCGTCTTGCCCTTGAGCTGGGCCTCCGGCATCTCCCGGCACTCGAACTCGTCGCGGATCGCGGCGTAGGTGGAGTCGGTGATGAGGATCGTGGTCCCGAACTCCTTGTTGAGGCCCTCTACCCGCGAGCACGTGTTGACGCCGTCGCCGATGACCGTGTACTCGAGACGCTTGCGCGAGCCGATGTTGCCGACGATGACCTCGTCGGTATGGATGCCGATGCCGATGGCGATCGGCGGCTTTCCCACGATGGAGCGCTCGCCGTTGACCTTGGCGAGGAGCGCCTTCATGCGGAGGGCGGAGAGCACCGCGCGGCGCTCGTGACCCGCGCCCTCGTCGAGAGAGCCGAAGACGGCGAGCATCCCGTCGCCGAGGAACTTGTCGAGGACGCCGTGGTGCTCGAAGACCGCGTCCACCATCTCGGTGAAGTAGTCGTTCAGGAACGTGATGATCTGCTCGGGCGTCATCGCCTCGGACATGCTCGTGAAGTTGCGGATGTCGGAAATGAGCATGGTGACGCGCCGGCGTTCGCCGCCGAGCGTGACCTGCTTGCTGAGGATCTCCTGTGAGACCTGGGTCGTCACGTAGCGGCCGAAGATCTCCTTGATGCGGTCGCGATCTTGAAGGCCCTTCACCATCTCGTTGAAGGCCTCGCCGAAGTGGCCGATCTCGTCCCGGCCCGTGACGGCGGTGTGCGCCGAGAGGTCGCCCGCGCGCACTTGCTGGACCGTGTCGAGGAGATCGTGGAGCGGCCGGGTCACCGCGCGCGAGAGGACGCCCGCGACCGCCAGACAGGCCAGCGCCGCCGCGACGGCGGCGAGGGCGAATTTGAGACGCAGCGCACGGATCGGGGCCAGCGCCTCGACGAGCTCCCGCTCGGCGAGGAGGACCCAGGGCTTCGGATGGATCGTCGCGGGGCTCTGGAAGGGCCGGCCGACCATGAGCATCTCGGTGCCGATCAGGTTGACGGTGACCGAGGTCGCCGTCTTGCCCCGGAGCGCCGCCTGGACGGCGGGATAGCTCGAGACGTCGTCGTTGACGCGTTTGTCGTCGGGATGGCCGACGACGCGGCCCTCGCCGTTGACCACCGCCGTGTAGCCGGTCTGGCCGAACCGCGCGATCCGGGCGAACGCCTTGAGGTCTTCCTGCATGTCGAAGCGGGCGCCGACCGCGCCGACGCTCGCGCCGCCCGCGTCACGGACGGGCGCGCTCATGTAGAGAACCCAGCGCTTGAAGACCGCGGACATGTAGACGTCGGAGACGAACGGCTTGCCCTCGAGGTTGTAGGCCACGCCGACGCGGTTGGGCGGCTCCGGGGCGTCGCCGACGCTGCTCGACACGAGGATCTTGCCCTCGGCGTCCATGAGGGTGATCTGGAGGAAGCGCGGATCATAGGCCTGCAGGAGGACGAGCCGCTCGCGAACGCCGGCGGGGGTGCGCCGGGCGTCGTCGGTCAACTGCTTGGCGAAGAACTGGAGCTGGTTCTGCGCGCCGGTGATGTCCTCCTTGATCTCGTTCTCGAGAATGCCGGCGAGGTGCTCCAGCTCGACGGTGATCTGGTTCAGGAGCGCATCCCGGCCCTCCGTGTACGCCCACACCCCGACGACGGCGGCGACGCCGAGCCCCGTGCCGGCCAGCGCGAGCATGAGGGTGACGAGAAAGCCCCGGTGCACCTGCCGAAGCCGGCGCCGGCTGACGGCGAAGAGGAGCGCCGTCAGGACGCCGCCGGCGGCGAGCAGCGTCACGAGCACGGCCACGGATCCCGAGACCATTCACCCCCCTCGACGCCGCAATGATAGGGGAAAAGCCGCCGCCCCCCTGTAGAATCGCTCCAACGGAGGACGGCCATGAGCACACAGGTGATCGCGCCGTTCGGCTTCTTCACCTATGACGCCTTCCGGGCCGGCTGGTTCTTCCTCTGGCGCATCGGTCTGTACCTGCTTCCGGCGGTCGTGGTGAACTGGCTCGGCACCTGGATGATGATCGAGCCCTTCCTGGTTTCGGGGGTGATGCAGGACCCGGAGCGCCTGAACCCCCAGCTTGTGATGGAGATCGTCACGAGTGAGTCGTTCGTGATCGGCTCCATTCTCCTCGCCCTGAGCTCTCTCGGCGGCTTCATCGCGTCGATCCCGCTGACGACCAAGATCGCGCGGAAGTGGGCGCTTCGGACGTGGAATCGGACCTTCGAACGCGGGGTGTGGTGGTCGATCTTCTGGCGGGTTTTCCTCACGCTCCTCCTGGCCGCGATCATCCTCATGGGCGCCCTCGTGGTGGTAGGAGTCGTCTCCGCGACGGGCGCAACCCTCGTCGGCGGTCTGCTGAATCTCAGCCTGAACTGTCTCCTGCTCGTGGTGCTCCTCTTCTCGTACGGCTGGTCGATGTCGCGGGTGGTCGCGAGCCGGATCGGTGGCGTCGCCGCCGGCGTCGCGACGACCGTGGTCGCCGGGCTCAACCCGCTCGGCTACACGCCGACCGCCGGTCCGCAATACACGGCGCCGCCGCGGCCGGCGCCGGTCACGCCGATGCCGACCGCGCCGATGTCGGGCGCACCCAGGCCCGTCGTCACGTCCACCGTCATGACTCCCCGCGCGCCGATGCCGCCGCCACCGCCATCGTCGTCGGGGGGTGTCGCCCCGGCCGGCCGCCGCCAGTGCCCGAAGTGCGGCCTCTACGAGACCGAGAAGGGCACCGTGCTCGGCTGGTACTGCAAGGTCTGCGGCTGGAGCGAATCGCGCGCCTGAGCGCCGCCTCTGCCTTGCAGCCTCGCGGCGTCCTAGGTATGCTCGGTGGGCGCTGAATCGCGCACACATCGCGCGAGAGTGGCGGAATTGGCAGACGCGCTGGACTTAGGATCGAAGGAAGCCCGCGACCCGCTCCAAGCCGGCCCGAGAAGCCCCTAGAACTTAACGCTTCCCCGAACGGTCATGTTGGGCCGCTTCGCGTCCAGTTGGGAGCGATCGCCGCACACTTCCCGCACAGCTACAACCACGCTCGATCGCGTGCGGCGTGGTCTGCCGAAGTGCTCCTCCGACATGACTCCGTGGGGGCCCGGGTAGATGCATTGAGATGTCATGGCACCTGGGTGCGCCTACGGAACGCGAACCGCAGACTCGGCGATCAACGCGTCAATATCTGGCGCTTCCTTCGAGGCATCACCCGCGATCGGATTCAGAAGGGTCATGTCGAGTCGGAATTCGCCCGGTCCCAGCTCTGCCGCATCAGGCGGATCGACGTCGTACCAGGCTTCCCGGTCGAATGGAC
>JBOHQB010000411.1:0-2431 GCA_050731995.1 Candidatus Rokuibacteriota bacterium | reverse complement strand
GCTCGACGGCGCGCTCGGCCGCGGGCACGAGCGGCAGGAGCCGCTGCTGCACGGCGATCGCCTCGCCCGCGTCGCCGGCCGCCCACGCGGCGTCGCGGAGCCCGCGATGCGCCGTCGCGTGCGCCGGCCAGCGCTGGAGGACGTAGCGATAGAGCGTGCGCGCCTCCTCGAGGCGGCCCGCGCCGCGCGCGGCGTCGGCGCGGCGGACCTTGTCGGCAGCCTCCGGATCGTCGGCGCCCGTGGCGGGCGCCTCGCCCGCACCGACCAGACGCAGCAGACGGCGACCGAGGTCGCGGAAGAGACCGGGCGAGAGGCGGAAGCTCATTGGGCGTGCCGGAACGGGGCGGTCTGCGCGGAGGGGTGGCGGCTCAGCCGGTCGCCATCCGTTCTTCTTCTTCGACGAGGTGCTGGCACGTGATGCAGCAGCGCGCGTAGGGCAGCGCCTCGAGCCGCTTCTCGGCGATCGGCTCGTCGCAACGCTCACAGGAGCCGAAGGAGCCGTCGTCGAGCTTCTGCAGGGCAGCCACGACGTCGCGGAGGAGCCGCCGATCGCCGTTGCCAAGCTCGAAGAAGAACTCGCGGGTGTAGGCGGTGTTCGCCTGGTCACCCAGGTCCTTGATCGAGTCGTCCTCCTGATCCTTGCCGTACAGCGCCGTCCGGCCCACCTCTTCGGTGAGCTGACGCTGCTTCTCGATCAAGCGCTTCTTGAACTGCGCCAGCCGCTCCTTCCTCATCCGGCCCTCCTCACCCCGATCCCGGAGGGGCACTCGCACTTGAGTGACGCTAGCATGCGCCCGGCGATGGCGCAAGACGGAGGCTCACGCGCGATCGAGCTCGAGCGTCGGCGCATCACCCCAGAGACGCTCGAGCGCGTAGTACGCGCGAGTCTCGGCGAGAAACACGTGCACGAGCACGTCGCCGTAGTCAAGGAGCACCCAGCCGCTGTCGGCCACGCCCTCGGAATGGAGGGGCCGCACGTTCTCTGTGCGCAGCTCCTCGCGAATCGCCTGCGTGATCGTCTCGAGATGCGTGCTGGAGCGGCCGCTGCAGACGAGGAAGTAGTCGGTGACGCTGCACACCCGCTGGACGTCGAGGACGATCAGGTCGAGCGCATGCTTGTCGAGCGCGGCGCGCGCCGCGCGGCGCGCCTTGCGCTCACCGACGAGCACCGTCACGCCACGTCCGCGCGGTACAGGCCCCGCGCCCGAATGACGTCGATGACCTGGGGCGGCACGCGGTAGGCGAGGGAGCGGCCCTCCCGGACGCGCCGGCGGAGCTCGGAGGCGGAGATCGGCAGGGACGTCGCCCGCGCGATCAGCACGCCGCGCTCCGGCACCGCTCCGTCGCTCACGCTCACGAAGCCCCCCTCCACACCGATCTCACGCAGCACCTTCTGCGCGGCCACGCTCTCCGGATTGAACGGGCTGTCGGCGCGCGGCACCACGACGAGCCGGGCGAGCTCGGCGATGCGCCGCGGCGCGCGCCAGGAAAGGAGGTCGAGGTACGTCTCCGAGCCGAGCAGCAGGAAGAGCGTATCGCCCCCGCCGGCCAGCGCCTCCAGCGTATCCACGGTGTACGAGGGGCCGGCGCGGCGTAGCTCGAGGTCGGAGACGGCGAACCGCGGATGGTTCGCGATCGCCAGCGCCACCATCTCGTGACGGTCCCGGGCGGGCGCCAGGCGCGCCGCCGGCTTGTGCGGCGGCAGCGCGGCAGGCACGAACAGCACCCGATCGAGCCCGAGGAGCTCCAGGACGTGGTCGGCCAGCAGCAGGTGCCCGTAGTGGATCGGGTTGAACGACCCGCCGAAGACCGCGACGCGCGACACGCTACTCCCGCACCTGCCCGTTAGGGGCGCCGGGCGCCGGCGAACCGCGGTGCGGCGTCAGATCGCGAGCCCCGCAAGGCCGGAGGGAGGAGCCTTCCCACGCTCTCGCGGTTGTACGTGAGGATCGGTGTGGCAGTGTGGTGCCGCAGCGTGCCCGGCACGCGAGGCGAGCCTGTGCGGGACCGAGAACGACGCGGGGCGACGCGAGCTGGCGCCGCACTACTCCCGCACCTGCCCGTCGCCGAAGACCACGAACTTCGTCGTCGTCAACTCCCGCACGCCCACGGGTCCGCGCGCGTGGACGCGCGACGTCGAGATGCCCATCTCGGCGCCCATCCCGAACTGCTGACCGTCCACCAGGCGCGTGGACGCGTTCACCAGCACCGCCGCCGCGTCCACCTCGCGCGTGAAGCGACGCGCCCGGGCGAGGTCGTTGGTGACGATCGCCTCGACGAGCCGGGTGCCGTGGCGCCGGATGTGGGCGATCGCCTCGTCGAGCCCGTCCACCACGCGCACGGCGAGGATGAGGTCGAGGTACTCCGCGTCCCAGTCGGCGTCGGTCGCCGCGCGCACGGCCGGCGCCAGCGCGCGTGTCGCCGGGCACCC
>JBOHQB010000410.1:0-3772 GCA_050731995.1 Candidatus Rokuibacteriota bacterium | reverse complement strand
ATGAGGCTGGCCCCGCGGCCCTCCTGCCGGATGGAGGACCGAAGGGCGAGAGAGTCGTAAGATAAACCGGCTATCGACGTAGACGCCTGCGGCTGAGGGTTTCCGGACGTGGGTTCGATTCCCACCGCCTCCACCAACTTCTTCGATGCCGGCCGCTGCTGTCGAGGAGGCGCCATGAGCCGCAACCTGCACGACGCGGCGGTCAGCAACCCGTCCGCCAGTCCGACCTTCGACGACGTGCTGGAGGCGCGCCTCTCGCGGCGAGAGTTGATGGCCGGCGCGGCTGCCGCGTCGCTCGTCGCGGCGCTGCCGGGCTGCGCGACGACACAGCCCTCGGGCACCGGGCCGCGCCTTACCTTCACGCCGATCGCGCCCTCCGACGCCGACGCGCTGCGCGTGCCGCCGGAGTACGAAGCCCGAGTCCTCTACCGCTGGGGTGATCCGGTGGGCGCCACGGCGGGGATGCCGGAATTCAGGCTCGACGCGTCCAACAGCGCGGCGGACCAGGCGCTGCAGGCGGGGATGCATCACGACGGCATGCACTTCTATCCGCTGCCGTACGGATCCTCCGGCTCGGCGCACGGCCTGCTCGTGATGAACCACGAGTACCTCGACGAGGGACTCCTCTTCCCGGACGGACAGAGAACGTGGAGCGCCGAGAAGGTGATGAAGGCGCAGCACGCGGTCGGCGTGTCCGTGATCGAGGTCCGTCTCGAGAGCGGCGAGTGGCGCGTCGTGCGCCCGTCGCGTTACGCGCGCCGCATCACCGCGCGTACGCCGTGCCGGATCGCGGGTCCGGCCGCCGGGCATGCGCTTATGCGCACCGCCACGGACCCGGAGGGGCGCACCGTGCTCGGCACGTACAACGGCTGCGCGCACGGCTGGACGCCGTGGGGGACCTACCTCACGTGCGAGGAGAACTGGAACTTCCAGTTCGTCAACGGCGGCACGATTCCTCCCGACCAGCGGCGCTACCGCATCACGCCGACCGGCCGGCGCTACCGGTGGAACGAGCACGACGAGCGGTTCGACGCCGGCAAGCACCCGCACGAGCCGAACCGCTTCGGCTGGGTCGTCGAGATCGATCCGTTCGACCCCCAGTCGATGCCGGTGAAGCGCACGGCGCTCGGCCGCGTGAAGCACGAGGGGGCCGCGTGCTCGGTGGGCCCCGACCGCCGGCTGGCCTTCTACATGGGGGACGACGAGGGGTTCGAGTACATCTACAAGTTCGTCACGCGGCGCCCGTACGATCCCGCGAGCCGCGAGGCCAATCGCAACCTCCTCGACGAGGGCACGCTCTACGTGGCGCGCTTCAACGCCGACGGCACGGGTGACTGGCTACCGCTCGTGCACGGCCGTGGACCGCTCACGGCGGCCCACGGCTTCGCCGACCAGGGCGAGCTGCTGGTGAAGACCCGGCAGGCGGCCGACGCCGTGGGCGCGACGAAGATGGATCGCCCCGAGTGGATCGTGCCGCATCCGGTGACGCGCGAGGTGTTCTGCGCGTGCACCAACAACACGGCGCGGGGCCGCGACCAGAACGAAGGCACGAACCCGGCCAACCGCCGCGCGCCGAACCCCTTCGGCCACCTCCTGCGCTGGCACGAGGCCGGCGCCGATCCCGCGGAGACACGCTTCCGCTGGGAGGTGTTCGTCGAGGCGGGGCTCGCCGACAAGGGCGGGACGATCCGCGGCGATCTCTTCGCGTGTCCCGACGGACTGTGGATCGACGCGATGGGCACCCTCTGGGTGGAGACCGACGTCTCGCCGACGTCGCTCAACAAGGGCGACTTCGCCCCGATTGGCAACAACCAGATGCTCGCCGTGGATCCCGCGGCGGGCGTCTTCCGGCGCTTCCTCACCGGCCCGCGCGGCTGCGAGATCACGGGATTTTACACGACGCCCGACAACCGGACGGCGTTCGTCAACATCCAACATCCCGGAGAGGTGCCGGGCGACCGCTCCAATCCTGACGCTCCGCGCGCGCTTTCGAACTGGCCCGATTTCCTGTCCAGCGGCCGGCCCCGCTCGGCGACCGTCGTGATCCGGCGCAAGGACGGTGGCATCATCGGCACCTGACCCAGGGCCCACTGTCGGACTGACGTCCACCGTTCGTGGTTTGACGGCGCCCGGTCCCTCCCGGGATGCTCCGTCCGGGTCGTAACCTCCCTTGCTTCCGAGCAAAAACGCCATCAAGCCCCCTTGGCACATGGGGTGCTCTGCTACCGGCTGAGCCCCCCTGGGGCGGGAGGACGACATGACAGCGCGTCACCGGGGAATCGCGTTCGTGATGCTCACCGCATTGCTGTGCCAGGGCTGTGCGGCCGTGGGATTGACCCTCTTCGGCGTCGGCGCGGGCGTCGCCGCCGGGACCGGAACGAGCTACACGCTCGACGGCATCGCCTACCGGACCTTCCCGGAGCCGGCCGCCCGCGTGCGGACGGCGACGCTCACGGCGCTGCGAAGCATGGACGTCACCGTGAACACGGACGAGACGATGGAGAGCGGCCGCCGAATCGTCGGTCAGGCCGGCGACCGCACGATCGACATCGAGCTCGCGGAATTGACGACGCGCACGACGCGGATGCGCGTCACCGCCAGGTACAGCTGGATCCTCCGCGACCGCGCCACCGCGGGCGAGATCATCACGCAGACCGAGCACTCCCTCGACGATCTGCCGGCGGTCTCGCAGAAACCGGTGGCATCCCAGAAGGCGAAGGAGATCTCGCGATGAGAAACGTCGCTTTCGTTCTCACACTCGCTGGAGCGCTGCTGCTTCCCCAGGCCTATGCGCTCGCGCAGACGACGACCACGGCCCCGACCGCGACGGCGTCCATGCCGCCGGCGTCCACCACGCCGACCCCGCCACCGCCATCCACGGCTCCGCCGCCGTCCGGTATGAGCGCGTTCGACCGGCTCTCGCCGGGCGGCCAGAAGATCGCGCTCGCCCTCTATCAGGCGCAGCCGAGGCCGCACCGTAGCGGCGGCTCGGGCACCGTCGGGTCGGGCACCGGCGGCGCGGCGCCGACGCGGCTCACGCTCGACCAGATCGCGCAGCGCAAGCTCGATGGTCACGGCTGGGGCCAGGTCTTCAAGGGCATGAAGTCCGAGGGGCTCGTGACGCAGAAGAACCTCGGCCAGGTCGTGAGCCGCTACAACCATCGCCATCACGGCCACCACGCGTACAAGCACCACGACGGCGACCGCCACGACGGCAAGCGTCACGACGGCGACCGTCACGATGGCTACCGGCGCCACGGCGACCGCCACGACGGCGACCGTCACGACGGCTACCGGCGCCGTGAGGGCCATGATCGCCACGAACGCTACGCGCACCGCGAAGGCCACCGGATGTACTCGAGGGACGGGCGTGGCCACGAGGGCCGTGGCTACGAGAGCCGTGGCTACGAAGGCCGCGGTTATGAAGGCCGTCGATACGAAGCCCGCACCCATCAGGGCAGCGGCGGGAGCGGCGAGCAGGGTTCCCGGGTAACCGCCAGCTCCAGGCACACATACACAACCGCCCGCAGCCCGGAATCCGGGCGGAGCTACCAGACGGGCGGCTCGGGCCGGCAGGGGGGCGGGAACGGCGGCGGACACGGCAAGTAGGCGCCGGACCTGATCCGGCGTCCCACGAGGGCGCGGCTCCCCCTTGCCGCGCCCTCAGTTTTTCCGCGCCTCGACGGCGGTTGCTAGAATGGGCGTTACCCGTGACGCAGCCATACCGCCTGCTCCTGGTCGCCCTCGTTCTCGTCGCCGGCACCGCTTCGGC
>JBOHQB010000409.1:0-3114 GCA_050731995.1 Candidatus Rokuibacteriota bacterium | reverse complement strand
CGGTGCCGACGCTGATCGAGTGGGATACCAACATCCCCGCGCTCCGCGTTCTCCTGGACGAGGCGGCGGCTGCCGACCGTGTCACGCGTGAGGTGATCCCGGAGGCTGGCGATGCCCGCGCTGCGTGAGCTCCAGGCGGACATGCGGGCGGCGCTGCTCGGCGCCGGCGACGCGCCGGCTGCCGCCGCGGTGCTCGACGACGGCCTCGACGCGTCGGGGCGCCTGGCGATCTATCGTCACCACGTCTTCGCCACGCTGACCGACGTGCTGAAGGCGACGTACCCGGTCGTCTGCCGGCTGGCGGACGAGCGTTTCTTCGGCTGGGCATCCGACCAGTACATCCGCGAGCATCCGCCCGCCGGCCCGTGCCTCTTCGAGTACGGCGGGACGTTCGCCGACTTCCTCGCGGCGTTCCCGCCGTGCCGGGAGCTCGTGTACCTGCCCGACGTCGCGCGCCTCGAGTGGGCGATGAGCCGCGCCGAGAGCGCGGCGGACGCGCTCCCGCTCGACGCCCACACGCTCGCGAGCGTGGACCCGGCCAACACGCCGCGTCTCCGGTTCACGCTCGACCCGTCGTACGCGCTGCTCGAGTCGCCGTGGCCGGTGGACCGGATCTGGCGCGCCAACCAGCCGGACGCCGATCCCGACGCCACCGTGGACCTGGCGACGGGCGGCGTCCGGCTCGAGATCCGCCGCGTCGGCGACGACGTCGTCTTCCGCGCGCTCGATCCCGCGACCTTCGCGTTCCGCCGCGCGCTCGCGGCGGGCGACACGCTCGGGGATGCGGCCGTTGCGGCGCTGCGCCTCGGGACCGCGTTCGACCTGGGCTGCGCGCTCCGCTTGCTGCTCGACGAGGGCGCCCTGACTTCGTTCACCCCGTCGCCGATGGAGACACCGTCATGATGAGGACCGACACCATGGACCACGCCGTCCCGCGCTCCGGATGGAAGAGCCGGCTCCTGGCCGCCCGCGCACTGCTCGAGCGCGTGCCCTTCTCGCTCGTCCAGCTCGCCTGCCGCTTTGCGATCGCCGGCGTGTTCCTGCGCGCCGGGCTGCAGAAGCTCTCGGGCTGGGAGACGACGCTCGCGCTGTTCCGCGACGAGTACAAGGTGCCGCTCCTGTCGCCGGACTTCGCGGCGTCGATGGCGGCGTTCACCGAGGTCGGCTGCTCGATCCTGATCCTCGCCGGCCTGGCGACGCGTCTCGCGACGCTGCCGTTCTTCGGGATGATCCTGACGATCCAGCTCTTCGTCTTCCCGCAGGCGTGGCCCGAGCACCTGACGTGGGCGTCGATCCTGCTCGTCCTGCTCACGCGCGGCGCGGGCGCCGTGTCGGTGGACCGCTTCATCGGCTACTGGCTCGACCGCTGCTCGCGCTGACGTCTGGCGCCTCGGCCACATCTCACGCCGGGCTGTCGTCTCGGCCCGGACAGACGCCCCGCGGCCCCGCGTGAGATAGTCGCCGCATGGACTGGCGCGGCTGGCTCCGGCTGCTCCTGGCCGTCCATTGATCGTCCGCCCGTACCGGCCGGAGGATTTTGATCCCGTTACCGCCGTGTGGCGTCGCGCCCGGCTCCGGGCCTTTCCGGACCTCGAGGCGCGCATGGGCTACACGGTCGAGCAGGATCACCATCACTTCCGAACCGTGATCGCTGCGAGGAACGCCCTGTGGGTCGCCGAGGTGAACGGACGCCCGGTCGGCTTCATGGCAATCGCGGGTGACTTCATCGACCAGCTCTTCGTGGACCACGAGCACCAGCGCCGCGGCTTCGGAAGCGCGCTGATCACGCAGGCCAAGCGGCTGTCACCCGGCGGTCTGCGTCTCTTCACCTTCCAGAACAACGGCGCGGGCCGGACGTTCTACGAGAAGCACGACCTCAAGGCGGTGAGATTCGGCGTCAGCGCGGCGCCGGAGTCCGAGCCCGACGTCGAGTACCACTGGATGCC
Organism: Candidatus Rokuibacteriota bacterium; assembly: GCA_050731995.1. Classification (GTDB taxonomy): domain Bacteria; phylum Methylomirabilota; class Methylomirabilia; order Rokubacteriales; family CSP1-6; genus JBOHQB01. The sequence continues at coordinate 1,168 of JBOHQB010000409.1, read as the reverse complement.
GTAAGCCTCAGACGAGCGGCCAGGGATACGCCCGGCCGCCCTGGTTTTCCGGAAAGCAGCCGGCCTTGACCACCGCGCGAGCGCGACGGAGCAGCGCCTTCTGCTCGTCGTCGGTGAGGAGCGCCGCCAGCTCGTCGGGCATGCCCGCGTCCACGAAGCGGCGGACGTCGACGACCACGTCGTCGGGGATCGGCTCGCCGCCAAACTCCCAGATCACCGTCCGGAGCTTCGGCTCGACGTGGAAGCAGAGGCCGTTGTCCACGCCGTAGATCGCGCCGCCCGGGCCGAGCAGGCAGTGGCCGCTCTTGCGGTCGGCGTTGTTGGCGACGAGGTCGAAGGCGCAGATCCGCTTGAGGCGCGCGTGGTGCTCCGGCTTTTCCACGAGCGTGAAGTAGTGCTGCTCGAAGTCCGCGTCCACGAACGCCTGGAGCGAGCCCTCGCCGTACGGCCCCTCCCGCTCGAGCGTGAGCGGCACGATCTCCCAGCCGAGCGCCTCCGAGAGCAGGTACGCGGCGATCTCACGCCGGTAGAGGCGCCGCGGAAAGTCCCAGAGCGGGCGCTCGCCGCGGGCGGGCTTGTAGACGGCCAGCGCGTTGGCCCCGTCGAGCACCACCTCGACGAGGAACGTCGCGTTGCTCGCCCACGGCATCTGGCCGCGGAGCGTGACGGCGCCCCGCTCGAGCAGCGCGCGCACGTTACCGGACGACGTGGCCGTTGCTCCGCGGGCACACGTGGCCCGCCGGGTCGCGCGGCTGGCCGCACATCGGGCACGTCGGCCGGCCTGACTTGACGAGCGCCCGGCCGCGATCCACGAACGCTGCGGCCTGGGCGCGCGTAAGGAGGAACCGCGCTGAAGCGCCCCGGTGTTCCATCGCCTCCTCGGGCGCCGCCTCCGGCTCGCCTGTCTCGGCCTGCTCGTCCTCCGCCTCCTCGACCATCTCGTTGGCGACAACGAGGATCCGGTCGGTCTTCTCGTCGTAGCCGATGGCGATGGCGCCGACGTCCCACGCGGGCTCCAGCGGCTCGACGAGCGAGTGCTCACTCGGCGTCGTCTCGCGCGCGCCGAGCTTGACCAGAAGGCCGGCGAGATACTCGGCGAGCGCGGAGACGTGCCCTTTTTCGCACTTGAGCGTGACCAGTCGCCGCCCCTGGCGTCCCTGCAGGTAAA
>JBOHQB010000408.1:0-3558 GCA_050731995.1 Candidatus Rokuibacteriota bacterium | reverse complement strand
ATCGCGCTCGCGTTCCACCTGGTAGCCTTCCTCGTGCACGGCGCGGTGGTGGCGGCGACAGAGCAAGGCGAGATTCGAGAGCGTCGTCGGGCCGCCGTGGGCCCAGTGACGAATATGGTGCCCCTGGCTGAACGACGACAGCCCGCACCCCGGAAAGCGGCAGCCCCGGTCGCGATGCTGCAGCGCACGCCGTATGGCCGGGGGACTGGTCCGCGTGCGCGCGCCAACCTCTGTGACTCGGCCGTCCGGGTCGTGCCGCATGACCACCCGAGTCGCGTCGCACGCCAGGCGCTGAGACGTTCCAGCTGGAACGCGCGCCCCGTCCTCGAGGACCGACTGGCCGGGCGCGTCTGGGTCCGCCAGCACCGGGGCGTCGATGTGGACCACGACCTGGTAGCGCTCCGCCGGGGCCCCGGGATCGACGCCGTGGTGCAGGGCCGTCTCCGCGAGCAGGGCCAGGGCGTCCGCCTGCTGCTGGGCCATGGTGGGGGCGTCCATCGGGGGCGTGCCGCTCCCAGACGTTCCCGCGGGAACGTTTTCGTCTGCTTTCAGATACAGCGCCTCACGGGCCGCCTCGAGCGCCTTCACGAGCACCGCGCCAACCTCGGGCGCGAGCCGCCCTCGGACGACCACCATGCCGTCTTCGTCTTGATACACGTGCAGGGCCCGGCTCACGTGGCGCCGCGAGGCCTCCCGCGCTTCGGCCTGCCGGTCCACCCGACGCCAGCTGCGGACGATGCGCTCGACGTGCTCCGCGGTGCCGGCCCTGCCGACCGCGAGGAGCCGCTCCTCGGTCTCCGGCGTGGCGACGCGGGTCAGGGCCCGGACTTTGGCGTACGACAGTTCCCCCCGGGCGAGAGCCTGGGCCAGCCGCGGCAGCGCGCCGAGGGCACGCGCGACCCGGACGCGCTCGCGGGCCGGGCCCGGATCGAGCCCCACGCGCCACGAGAGCCACGCGGCGCACGAGCGGAAGCCGGTGTTCCAGCCTTCGCGGGCGTCGAACTCGCGGATGAGGTCAAGCAGCTGCGCGGTGGCGGCGTCGAGGTGCGCAGACAGCTCGGCGATCTCGTCACCCAGACGATCCAAATCGGTGTTCATCGGCGCGTCTCCTTGCTTGCTCTGTGCCGACTCTACACCCCGGTTTTCGACCCGCCGTGGAGCCCCGAGAATGGGCAATCGCGCCGCGATCCATGATTTTCTGTGGAGACTCGGCGATGAGGGGGCGTGCTGGGCCGAGGCGCACCGCTGAGCCGGCGAGTTCTAAAGACTGCCGGCGCGCGGCCATCCCCCACGCCGAACGCCGTCAAGCGAAATCGTTCGTGAGCGATCTGGTCGCTGCTAAGCTGCGCCGACGAAGCCTTCGACCGGCACGAGCCGCTTCGCGACAGGATCCACCGCGAGAAACAGGCCCTCGAGCGCGTAGGCGCCGAGCAGCGCCGGCCCGTCGGGAGCGATGAAGCAGAGCGTCGGCACATCTCGCCCGTCAAGCGTGAGTCGCACCTCCGCCACCGGCCAGACCTCGTGGCGACCGCCGGCGGTCTGAACGGCCTGGGAGTAGAGCGTGGTGAGCTCCAGCTGGTCGGCCAGCGCGCGCGGCACGACGAGAAGCGAGGCGCCCGTGTCCACCAGCAGGGCGAGCGTCGCGGTGCGACCCGTCGGGCCCGTCAGGCGGCCGGAGACGCGGAAGAGTCCCATCACCGGCTCATTCTAGGGTGGCGGGCGGGCGTGTCAACTGTCGAAGCGTCGATACAACGACTGTTGCCCGCAATGCTCGCACTGTAGGACACTCGGGGGATGACGCCCCTGGCGAGACCGACGGCCACCTTCGGGTCGTGACGCCGCGCCGCCGGCTCTTCCGCAAGTACGTCATCCCGTTCGTTGCCGTCGTCTGCCTGGCGCTCCTCGCCAACGGCCTGCTCGAGATCTGGTTCTCGTACCGCGAGAACACCGAGACGCTGACCGAGATCCAGCACGAGAAGGCTCTGGCCGCGGCGGGGCGGATCGAGACCTTCGTCAAGGAGATCGAGCGCCAGATCGGTTGGGTGATGACGCCGGCCGCGGCGCGCGGCGCGGCGGGGATCGAGCCGCGGCGCCTGGACTTTCTCCGCCTGCTACGCCAGGCGCTGGCGATCACGGAGGTCGCCTGGCTCGACAACGCGGGGCACGAGCAGCTGCGCGTCTCCCGCCTCGCGATGGACGTCGTGGGGAGCGGCACGGACTTCTCGAAGGATCCTCGCTTCACCGGCGCGCGGCAGTACGATCCGGCCACCAAGCAGTGGAAGGGGAAGGTGTGGTTCGGCCCGGTCTATTTCCGCAAGGACTCCGAGCCCTATATGACGGTCGCCCTCGGCTCCACGCAGGGCGTGACGACGGCCGAGGTGAACCTCAAGCTCATCTGGGACGTCGTCTCGCAGATCAAGGTCGGCAAGCGCGGCCACGCGTACGTCGTGGACGCGCGCGGCCAGCTGATCGCCCATCCCGACATCAGCCTCGTGCTGAAGAAGACGGACCTGTCGGGCTCGGCCCAGTTCGGCGCGGCCCGCGTGGCGGCGGGCGCATCGAGCGCGCCAAGCAAGACGGTTATCGCGCGCGACGTCGGCACGGACCGGCGCGTGCTGACGGCCTTCACGACGATCGCCCCGCTGGGCTGGACGGTCTTCGTCGAGCAGCCGCTCGCGGACGCGTTCGCCCCGCTCTGGGGCTCGGTGTACCGGACCGGGGTGCTCATGCTCCTGGGCGTCGTGCTCTCGGTCGTCGCCAGCCTCCTGCTCGCGCGCAGGATGACCCGGCCCATCCAGATCCTGGGAGCGAGCGCCGCGCGTATCGGCGGCGGCGACCTCGGCCACCGGATCGAGATCCACACGGGCGACGAGCTGGAGATGCTTGCCGACGAGTTCAACACGATGACCGCGCGGCTGCAGGAGTCGCACGCCACGCTGGAGCGGCGGGTCGAGGAGCGCACCCGCGAGCTGTCCGAGTCGCTGGAGCAGCAGACGGCAACGGCTGAGATCCTGCGCGTGATCTCGTCGTCGCCGACGGATGTCCAGCCCGTCTTCGATGCGATCGTGGAGCACGCCGGGCGACTGGCCGGAGGCATTCACACGATCGCCCTGCGTTTCGAGGGAGAACAGGTGGTATTGGCTGCCCACAACGCGCCGACGGGGGAGGCACGAGATCAGGTAAGGAGACGGTTTCCCATACCGATTGCCACATTGGATGCGTGGGGCCGCCGGACGCTGATGAGCGGCTCGGTGATTCAGGAGCCCGACATCGCCGCCGATCCAGACTATCCAGAGACGGGACGGGAGGCCGCGAGGATCTGGGGATACCGCGCCCGCCTGATTGTGCCCATGATCCGAGAGGGGCGCCCGATCGGTGTCATCGCCGTCGGCCGGCCGCAGCCGGGCTCGTTCAGTGACAAGGATGTCGCACTGCTCCAGACCTTCGCCGACCAGGCGGTGATCGCGATCGAGAACGTGCGCCTGTTCACCGAGCTGCAGACGCGCAACCGCGAGGTCACCGAGGCGCTCGAGCGACAGACCGCCACGGGCGAGATCC
>JBOHQB010000407.1:0-22375 GCA_050731995.1 Candidatus Rokuibacteriota bacterium | reverse complement strand
ATCTCCTGCTGGGCGAAGCCGACGGCGCCGTCTTCGCCGGACTCCCCGGTTCCGGCGGCGCCACGGTGACGGCGCTCGCCTGCGGAGGGCTGGCGGCGCTCCTCCTCGCCGCCGTCCACGCGTTCCTCGACCGCCTCGCCGGGCCCCTCGGCTCGCGGCGGGGTGTGGCGTGGCTCGGTCTCCTTCTCGCCGCGGGCGTCGCCGCGCTGTGGCCCCTCGATCCCTGGCGCGCGCTGATGCTCGGTTGGGGTCTGGCAGCCGCGGCGTGGGCGGCACCGGCGCTCGGGGCGCGCGACGCGGAGTCGGCGACGGCCGGCGCCTGGGTCGGAGCCGTCGCGTGGGCGGCCCTCGCGGCGCTCGACCTCCGGGGTGGGCTGCCTCCGTGGGCCTCCGCTCTCGGGGAGGCGCCCGCGCTGGCGGCGGCGCCGCTCGCGTGGCTCGTCGCGCGGGCCGTCGGAGCATGGAGGGTTGGCAAGGGCCGGGCGCCGCTGACACAATAGACCGATGGCGAGCGACCGGATCATCGTACGCGGGGCACGGGAGCACAACCTCAAGAACATCGACGTCGAGATCCCGCGTGACCAGCTCGTCGTCATCACGGGCCTGTCGGGCTCCGGAAAGTCCTCGCTCGCCTTCGACACGATCTACGCCGAGGGGCAGCGGCGCTACGTCGAGTCGCTCTCCGCCTACGCGCGGCAGTTCCTCGAGCAAATGGAGAAGCCCGAGGTGGACTCGATCGAGGGGCTGTCGCCCGCGATCTCGATCGAGCAGAAGACGACCTCGAAGAACCCGCGCTCGACCGTCGGCACCGTCACCGAGATCTACGACTACCTCCGGGTGCTCTTCACGCGCGTCGGTGTCCCGCACTGCCCGTCGTGCGGGCGGGTGATCGCGGCGCAGACCGTCCAACAGATGGTGGACCGGGTCCTGCTGCAGCCCGCGGGCACGAGGCTGCTCGTGCTGGCGCCCGTCGTGCGCGGGCGCAAGGGCGAGTACAAGAAGCTCTTCTTCGACCTCCAGCGTCAGGGGTACTCGCGCGTCCGGGTCAACGGCGGGGTGCGCGAGCTCGGCGAGGAGATCGAGCTGGACCGGAACCGCAAGCACACGATCGAGGTCGTGGTGGACCGCCTCGTCGTGCGGGAGAACCTCGGATCGCGCCTCGCGGACTCGCTCGAGACGGCGCTGCGCCTCGCCGACGGCGTGGTCCAGGTCGAGCCCGTGCGAGACACCGACGGGAGTAGCGCCGCCCCGCACGCCCCGGGGTCTGGGGGGGCCGGTGGTAGCGCCGCCGCGCGAACGGGGGGGTCTGGGGGGAGCGGTACGCGCCCCCCAGTAAGACAGGACGCGATGGTCTTCAGCGAGCGCCTCGCGTGCGCGGACTGCGGCGTGTCGTTTCCCGAGGTCTCCCCGCGCATGTTCTCGTTCAACAACCCCTACGGCGCCTGTGCCGAGTGCGGCGGCATCGGCACGCGCTTCGAGATCGATCCCGAGCGCGTCGTGCCCGACGGCCGCCGGTCGCTCAAGGTGGGCGCGCTGGCGCCGTGGGCGGGCCGCGAGACCGCCTACATCAGACAGACGCTCCAGGTCCTCGGCAAGCGCCACCGGTTTTCGCTCGAGGTCCCGTGGGCGAAGCTGAAGAAGTCGGCGCGCGACCTCGTCCTCTTCGGCGAGCGCGACGGCTTCGAGGGCGTCGTCAAGGTGCTCGAGCGGAAGTACCGCGAGACCCAGTCCGAGGACGCCCGCCGGGAGATCGAGCAGTTCATGGCCGAGCGGCCGTGCCCCGCGTGCGGCGGCGCGCGCCTCCGTCCCGAGTCGCTCGGCATGCGCGTCGCCGGGCGCTCGATCGCGGACGTCGTCCGCCTCACGATCAAGGAGGCGGGGCAGTTCTTCGAGGGGCTCAAGCTCGGCGAGCGCGAGGCCGCGATCGCGCGGCGCGTGCTCAAGGAGATCCGCGAGCGGCTCGGCTTCCTCATGAACGTCGGGCTCGACTACCTCACGCTCGACCGGCCGGCCGCGACGCTTTCGGGCGGCGAGGGGCAGCGCATCCGCCTGGCCACCCAGATCGGCTCGAGCCTCGTCGGGGTCCTCTACATCCTCGACGAGCCGTCGATCGGGCTGCACCAGCGCGACAACCGGCGGCTGCTGGACACGCTGCGCCGGCTGCGCGACCTCGGCAACACCGTGCTGGTCGTCGAGCACGATGAGGAGACGGTCCGCTCGGCCGACTTCGTGATCGACCTCGGGCCCGGCGCGGGCGAGCTCGGCGGCCACCTCGTGGCGCTCGGCACCCCCGACGAGATCGCCGCCAACCCGGCCTCGCTGACGGGCCAGTACCTGGCGCACGCGCGCTCGATCCCGGTGCCCGCGCTCCGGCGCAAGGGGAGCGGCGAATTCCTCGTGATCCACGAGCCGCGCGAGCACAATCTCAAGGGCGCGGCCGTCCGGATCCCGCTCGGCACCTTCACGAGCGTCACCGGCGTCAGCGGCTCCGGCAAGTCCACGCTCATCAACGACATCCTTTACCGTGCGCTTGCGCAGATGCTCCACCGCGCGCAGGACCGGCCGGGCGCGCACACGCGCATCGAGGGCGCGCAGCACCTCGACAAAGTCGTGGACATCGACCAGTCGCCGATCGGCCGCACGCCGCGCTCGAACCCGGCGACCTACACCGGCGTCTTCACCTTCATCCGCACGCTCTTCGCGCGGACGCCGGAGGCGCGCATGCGCGGCTACCAGCCTGGGCGGTTCTCCTTCAACGTGAAGGGCGGCCGCTGCGAGGCGTGCCAGGGCGACGGGCTCGTGAAGATCGAGATGCACTTTCTGCCCGACGTGTACGTCACGTGCGACGTCTGCAAGGGCAAGCGTTACAACCGCGAGACGCTGGACGTACGCTACAAGGGCGCGTCGGTCGCCGACGTGCTCGACATGACGGTGCGCGCGGCGCTCGCGTTCTTCGAGCCGGTGCCCGCCATCCGACAGAAGCTCCAGACGCTCGACGACGTCGGCCTCGAGTACATCCGGCTGGGTCAGTCGGCGACGACACTCTCGGGCGGGGAGGCGCAGCGCGTGAAGCTGGGCACGGAGCTCTCGCGACGCGCGACGGGCCGGACGCTCTACATCCTGGACGAGCCGACGACGGGATTGCACTTCGCGGACATCCAGCGCCTGCTCGACGTCCTCAACCGCCTCGTGGATCAGGGCAATACGATCGTGATCATCGAGCACAACCTCGACGTGATCAAGACGGCGGACTGGGTCATCGACCTCGGCCCGGAGGGCGGCGACGAGGGCGGCCGGGTGGTCGCCACGGGCACGCCCGAGACGGTCGCGCGCCAGGCCGAGCGGTCCTACACGGGCCAGTTTCTGGCACGGGCGCTGGGCATCGCGTGACCGGGCGCCGGACGCGGATCGTCTGCACGATCGGGCCCGCCTCTGCCGGGGCCGCCGGAATCTCGGCGCTCGTGGCGGCCGGCATGGACGTCGCGCGTCTCAACTTCTCGCACGGCACGCACGCCGAGCACGCCACCGTGATCCGCCGCCTGCGCGAGATCGAGGAGCAGAGCGGCCGACCGCTCGCCATCCTCCAGGACCTCCAGGGGCCCCGGATCCGGCTCGGAACCTTCGGCGAGGGGGGCGGCGGCCGCGTAGACATCGAAGCGGGCCAGACGTTCACGCTGATGCGCGCGCGGTGCGTCGGGACGGCGGAGCGCGCGACCGTGTCGCCGCCGGAGTATCTGAGCGAGGTGCGCGTCGGCGACGAGGTCTGGATGGACGACGGTCTGATCCAGCTCCGTGTCGAGACGGTCACCGCCGCCGACGTGCGCTGCCGGGTCGTCGCCGGCGGCCGCATCAGCGATCACAAGGGCATCTCGCTGCCGAGCGTGCCGCTGCCCGCGTCATGCCTGACGGAGAAAGACCGCGCCGATCTGCGATTCGGCATCGCGCACGACGTGGATTTCGTCGCCGTCTCCTTCGTCCGCTCGGCGGCCGACGTCGCCGAGGTGCGCGCGTGCCTCGCCTCCGAGGGCGCCGATCTTCCGCTCGTCGCCAAGCTCGAGCGGCACGAGGCGCTCGGGAATCTCGCCGGCATCCTCGCGGCGGTGGACGCTGTCATGGTGGCGCGCGGAGACCTCGGCGTGGAGATGCCGCTGGAGGAGGTGCCGCACATCCAGAAGGAGATCATCCGGCAGGCACGGGCGGCGAAGGTGCCCGTGATCGTGGCCACGCAGATGCTGGAGTCGATGGTGACGCATCTGCGGCCGACGCGCGCCGAGGTGGCGGACGTCGCTGCGGCCATCCTCGACGGCACCGACGCCGTCATGTTGTCGGCGGAGACGGCCACCGGGCGCTATCCCGAAAAGGCGGTCGAGGTGATGGCACGCGTCGCGGAGCGCGCGGAGCGGGCGGTGTTCGCCGACGAGACGCGTCGCCGCCGCCAGGGGCGGGTCGGCGTCGGCTTTCCCGAGGCGATGGCGGATGCCGCGGCAACCGCCGCGCATGCGCTCGAGGCGCGGGCGATCGTGGCGTTCACCCAGTCCGGTTTTTCGGCGCGCCTCATCTCGCAGGCGCGGCCCGACGTGCCCATCGTCGCCTTCACGCCCTCCCCGTCGGTGCGGCGGCGCCTCGCGCTGTCCTGGGGCGTGTCGTCGCGGCTCATCCGCAAGGTCGAGACGACCGAGGAGATGGTGGAGGAGATCGAGACGGCGCTGCTCGGCGACGGCAGCGTCCGCCCGGGCGACGCGCTCGTCATCATCTCGGGCGCGCCGATGTGGGTCACCGGTACGACCAACCTCATGAAGCTCCACCGCGTGGGGGAGCGACGTTGAAGCGCGCGAGGCGGAAGCGGGCGGCGCGGCGCGAACCCGCCCCCCGGCGCGGCGGGGTGCGCAGCCGCGCGCTTGAGGCGCTCTACACGGCCGCGCGCACGATGGCGAGCGGCGACCTCGCCACGACCGTCGAGCAGACCCTCGACATGCTCTGCGCGGTGAGCCGAATGGACTTCGGCGGCGTGTTCCGGTACGACGCGGAGGCCGAGGTGCTGACGCTCGTCGCGCACCGGGGGCTCACGCCGGAGGACGTCGAGGAGCTACGCGTTCGTCCGATCGCGCAGAGCCATGTCGGCGAGGCCGTGCGCACCGGGCGGGTCGTCGTCACGGACCTGACGCGCTCGCGCCTGCTGGCGCCGCGCGTGCGGGCGCGCGTCCGTGCCCGGAAATACCGGACGCAGCTCGCGCTCCCGATCTCGGTCGGCGACCGCCCGTGGGGCGTGATGGCGCTGATTTCGACGGACGCGCGCTCCTTCGATCGCGACGAGCTGACGCTGCTCCTGGCCGTTGCGCACCAGGTGGGGCTCGCCGCCGCGCGCACCTCGCTCTTGTCGGAGGCCCAGCAGAAGAGCCGGCGCCTGGACGCGCTGATGGATCTCGCGCAGGGACTCACCGCGGCCCTGGCACCGGAGCAGGTGCTGCAGCACGTGGTGGATGCGGCGGTCACGATCTTCGGCTCGTCCATCGCCCGGCTCTGGCTCGTGGACGAGGGCGGCCAGACGCTGTCGCTGCGCGCGTCCGCCGGCTCGCGCTCCGAGGTGGTCGGAATCGCCCGGTTCAACGCGGGTCAGGGGCTCGTCGGCCACGTCGTCGCCTCGCGCGCCTCTCTCGTGGTTCCCGACGTGCGGGTCGACCCGCGGGTGCGCAACGTGGAGCGGCTGCGGGCCGAGGGCACGATCGCGCTCGCCGTCGCGCCGCTCCTGCTCGGGGACCGCGTGCTGGGCGCGCTCGCGATCGCCCTGCGCGAGCCGCACCGCTACACGGACGAGGAAGTCGCCGTGCTCGAGGCGCTGGCGACCCAGGGCTCGATCGCGCTGGAGAATGCGCGCCTGTACAGCGAGGCGTCGCGCCACCGCCTGGCCGCCGAGGAGCTGGCACGCCTGGCGCAGACGCTCACCGAGACCCTCGAGGTCTCCGAGGTCGTCGAGCGGACGGTCGCGAGCGCGCTCCACCTGTTCGACGTGCGGTCTTCGATCCTGCGCCTGCTCCAGCCCGACGGCTCGCTCGTGGCGCTGGCGGTGGGAGGCGCGGCGCGCGGGCAGATCGGGCCCGGCCACGCGCTGCCGCCGGGCGCGGGTATCAGCGGCCGCGTGGTTGCCGAGGGGCGGCCCGTGTGGACGACCGACATGCTGCGCGACGACACGCTCAGTGTGCCGGAGGACCTGCGCCGGGGTCTCGACGCGACGGGGGAGGGTTCGCTGCTCGGCGTGCCGCTCCGCGCGAAAGGAGAGACGCTCGGCGTGCTCAGCATCGGCGACCGGCCGGGGCGGCAGTTCACCGAGGGGGAGGTGGCGCTGCTGCAGACGTTCGCCGACCAGGCGGCGCTCGCGCTGGAGAACGCGCGGCTGTTCTCGATGGAGCGCTCGCGCCGGCGGCAGATCGCGACGCTGGCCGAGATCGAGCGCGAGCTGGCCGCCGAGCTGGAGCCTGACCGGCTCCTGGACCTGATCGTGCGCCGCGCGACCGACCTCTTCGACGCCCGCGGCGCGATCTTCCTGTTGGAGGGCGAGACGCTCGAACCGCGCGCCTGGGTGGAGGCCGGAGCGGTCACCGGCGTCCGGATCGGCGAGGGCCTCGTGGGCACCTGCGCGGGCGAGCGGCAGGGGCTGATCGCCAACGACTACCCGCGGTCGCCGTACGCGCTCGCCCAGGCCGTGGGCGCCGGCATCGCCCACGCGATGGCGCAGCCGCTCGTCCGGGGCGGCGAGCTCCTGGGCGTCATCTCGATGAATCGGGCGAGCCCCACGCCCGCGCCCTTCCTCGCCGACGACCTGGCGCTGCTGCAGAGCTTCGCCGCCCAGGCGGCGGTCGCCATCCAGAACGCGCGTCTCTACGCCGAAGCGCGCGAGTACGGCGCGCGGCTGAGGGCGCTGGAAGAGGTCAACCGGCTCGTCTCCTCGTCGCTGAACACCGAGGAGGTGCTGGCGAATCTCGCGCGGGCGCTGGCGCAGTTCTTCGAGGCGCCGTACGTGAGCCTGTGGGCCTTCGACCCGGCGACGCAGCGGCTGCAGCGGACGCTGACGCACGACCCGTCCGGCATCGCCCACCGGCTCGAGGACGACTTGGCGCTCGGGCAGGGGGCGACGGGCTGGGCCGCCCGGGAGCGCTCGCCGGTCCTGTGGGCAGCCGTGGAGTCGGATCCCAGGGTCGTCGGCAACGCCGAGCTGCTCGCCCACGGCCTGCGCTGGATCACGGCCTACCCGATCACCATCGGCGACCGCCTGCTCGGCGCCTTCACCGTCTGCCGCGCCACGGCGCCTCCCGTCACGCCGGAGACGGCGTCGGTCACGGGGTCGCTCGCCGCGCAGGCCGCGGTCGCGCTCGACAACGCGAGCCTGTACTCGGAGACGAGCCGGCGCCTCGCCGAGACGCGCGCGCTGCTCGACATCGCCGAGATCCTCGGCTCCACGCTCGACAGCAGGCAGCTCCTCAAGCGCGTCGCGATCAAGATCGCGCAGGTGTGCCGGGTGGACCGCTGCTCGATCGAGCTGTGGGAAGGTGACCGCGTGACGCCGCTCATGTCGCAGTTCGCCGACGGTCGGCGCGAGTCGGGGATGTGGGAAGCGTTCCAGCGCGTGAGCACGCAGCCGCTGCGCGAGATCCCGGCCAACAAGCAGGCGATCGACACGCGTCGGCCGGTGGTCGTCGACGACACGTCCACGAGCGCTCTGGTGCCGCGGAACTGGATCGAGCTGTTCGGGCTGAAGTCCTGCCTCGTCGTGCCGATGATCCGCCAGGAACAGGTGACGGGCGTGCTCACGCTCGACTACTGTGAGCGGCCGACGCGCTTTCAGCCCTGGCAGGAGGATCTGGCAACGGCGATCGCCGGACAGCTTGCCCTCGCGCTCGAAAACACCAAGCTCTACGCCGAGGTACGCGAGCGGCTGCGGGAGACGACGGCCCTGCTCGCGGTCGGCCGGGTGCTCCAGCGGCCGGGCGCCGTCGCGGACACGATGCGCCTGGTGGCGCGCGAGGTCGCGAACGCCTTCGGCGCCGACATGGTCGGCGCGTACCTCCTGGACGAACCGAAGGAGGCGCTCGTCGCCGTCGCCGGCTATCACGTGCCGAGGGACCTGCTCGGCGCGTTCCTCGGCAAGCCTATGCGGCTCGAGGCCTTCTCCGCGCTGCTCGACGCGTGGCGGGACGGGCGCGCGTCCTACAGCGACGACGTGCTGAACGACGACCGCTTCGACGCCGCGTGGAAAGCCGGGCTGCCGCCCCACTCCGTGCTGTTCGTACCGACGATCGCCCACGGCGAGCCGGTGGGCGGGCTCTTCGTCGTCTGGTGGCGGACGGGACGCCCGTTCCCACCCGCCGAGATCAGCCTCGCCGAGGGCGTCGCCGCCCAGGTCGGCCTCGCGATCGAGAGCGCCGGCCTCTTCGAGGAAAACCGCCGGCGCGTCGAGGAGCTCTCGGTGCTGCACGATCTCTCGCGCGCGGTGACGGGTCAGCTCGACCGCGCGGCGGTCATCGAGGCGATCCGCTCGCACGTCGCGCGCGTGCTCGACGCCCGCAACATGGTGATGATCCTCCGGGACGTGGAGCGCGGCGATCTCGAGGTCGCGCTGCGCATCCGCGACGGCGCGGAGGATCGGGAGCCGCCGCTGCGCTATCCGGCGGGCACGACCGGGCTCATGACGCGCGTGCTCGAGAGCGGCCAGCCGGTCCGCACCGACGACTACCTCGGCGACTGCGCGCGGCTCGGCGTGATTCCTGTGCCCGCCTCGGCCGAGCTGCGCCACTGGCTCGGGGTGCCGATGATCGCCGGCGCGCACCCCCTCGGCGTCCTCACGCTGCGCGGCGGCGAGCGCCCGTTCACGGACGCCGACGAGCGCCTCCTGCTCAACATCGCCCACCTCGCCGCGCTCGCGCTCTCCAGCGCGCGCCTCTTCGAGGAGCGCACGCGCGCCTACTCCGAGCTGTCCGCGGCGCAGGACCAGCTCGTGCGGACCGAGAAGCTGCGCGCGCTCGGCGAGATGGCCTCGGGCGTCGCCCATGATTTCAACAACCTGCTCGCCTCGGTGCTCGGGCGCGCCCAGCTGCTGCTCCGTCGCGTGGAGGATCCGCAGCAGCGCCAGTGGCTCGAGGTGATCGAGCGCTCGGCGCTCGACGGCGCCCGGACGGTCCGGCGTCTCCAGGAGTTCACGCGGATCCGGCGCGACCAGGCGCTCGTGCCGGTGGACCTGAACCAGGTGATCCGCGACGCGCTCGACCTCACGCAGTCGCGCTGGCGCGAGGAGCCGCGCAGCCGCTCCGTCATGATCGACGTGCAGACGACCCTCGACGCGGTCCCCAAAGTGCTGGGGGACGCCGCCGACCTGCGCGAGGCGATGACGAACCTCATCCTGAACGCGGTGGACGCGATGCCCCGCGGCGGCACGCTGCGGCTGGCGACGCGCGCAACCGGCGGCCTCGTCGAGGTGGTCGTCGAGGACACGGGCGGCGGGATTCCCGCCGCGATCCGCGACCGGATCTTCGACCCCTTCTTCACGACTAAGGGGCCGCAGGGGACGGGCCTCGGCCTGTCCGTAACCTACGGCCTCGTGTCGCGGCACGGCGGGACGATCGCGGTCGAGAGCGACGAGGGGCGCGGCTCCCGGTTCCGGCTCACGTTCCCGGCCGGGTCCGCGACCGTCGCCGCGCCGCCGCCGGAGCGGATCGAGATCCCCGGCGTCGACCCGCTCCGCTGCCTCGTGGTGGACGACGAGGAGCCGGTCGGCGCGGTGCTCGGCGAAATGCTCGAGTCGGCCGGCCACAAGGTCCGCGTCGTGGACGACGGCGCCGAGGCGATCGCGCGCTTCCGCGCCGAGACCTTCGACCTCGTGCTGACCGACCTCGCGATGCCGAACGTCTCCGGCTGGCAGGTGGCGCGCGCCGTGAAGGACGCCGCGCCGCACGTGCCCGTCTTCCTCGTGACCGGCTTCGGCGTGGAGCTGTCGGCCGACGAGCTGCGCGCGCACAGCGTGGACCGCGTCCTCGTCAAGCCGCTGCAGATCGAGGAGATCCTCAACGCCGTGGCCGAGGTGGCGCGCACGCGCGCCGGGAGCGGGGGGACAGACAGATGACCTATCAGACCCTGAGCGTCGAGCGCACCGCCGGCGTCGCCACGCTGACCTTGAACCGCCCCGACGCCTTCAACGCGCTGAACCGCGCGCTGGGCCGTGAGCTCTTCGACGCCGTGCTCGAGGTGGACGAGGACCCCGCGGTTCGCTGCATCGTGATCACGGGCGCGGGCAAGGCCTTCTGCGCCGGCGGCGACGTGAAGGACTTCGCCGACAACCTGCCGCGGATCGGCGTCGTCATCAAAGAGCTGACGACGTACGTGCACGGCGCCGTCTCCCGGCTGGCGCGGACGGAGAAGCCGGTGATCATGGCGATCAACGGGATGGCGGCGGGCGGCGGCTTCAGCCTGGCGCTCGCCGGCGACCTCGTGGTTGCCGCGGAGTCTGCGCGCTTCCTCATGGCCTACACGAAGATCGCCGCGACGCCCGACGGCTCGTCGTCGTATTACCTGCCGCGCCTGATCGGGCTCCGGCGCGCGCTCGAGCTGTACCTGACCAACCGCGCGCTGACGGCGCGCGAGGCGCTCGAGTGGGGAATGATCACGCGCGTCGTCCCGGACGCCGAGCTCCGCGGTCACGTCGACGCCCTCGCGCGCGAGCTGGCGCAGGGTCCCACGAAGGCGTTCGGCGGAGCCAAGCGCCTCTTTCACCAGTCCACGTGGGAGAGTCTCGAGACGCAGATGGAGCTCGAAGCCCAGGCGATCGCCGCCTCTGGCCACACCGCGGACTTCGCCGCCGGCGTCACGGCGTTCGCCGAAAAGAAACCGCCACCCCCGTTCCAGGGAAGGTGAGAGCATGGAGCCGCGCATGAGGCCCCGCTACTACTACCGTCCCGGCTGATCGTCCTGCGCCAAGACGAAGGAGCTGCTCTCGTCTTGGGGGGTCGAGTTCGACCCCGTCGACGTGCAGGCGACCCCGGCGGCACTCGACGAGCTGCGGCGCTTCGGCGTGCCCGTGCCGGCCCTCGCCGTCGGTGACCGCGTGGCGCACGGCTGGAACCCGGAGGCGTACGCGCGCTTGCTCGAGATTCCGTATGAGCCGCCGCGCCGCCTGGCCCCGCACGATCTCGCGCGTCGGCTGGACCAGGTCCTCGAGGCGACGCACGCGCTCGTGCAGCGCTTCGATCGGGCGCAGATGGACCATCGGCCGCCCGAACGCGACCGCACGGTGCGTGACCTCGCGTTCCACGTCTTCCGCCTGTCGCTCGCGTGCATCGACGGCATGGACAAGGGCTATATGCCCCACGCGTGGCTCGGCGAGACGGCGCCGGAGGACCTCGTGGACGGGCCCGCCGTCGCGCGCTACGGCGCGCTCGCGCGCGGACGGCTGCAGGGGTGGTTCGCGGGGGCGGGCGGCGACGAGTACGCGCGCGTGGTGGACGTCTACTACGGCCCGCAGACGGGCCACGAATTGCTCGAGCGCACGACGTGGCACGCGGCGCAACACCTGCGCCAGCTCCACGTGCTCGCGGGCCGCCTCGGCGTCACGCCGCCGGCGACGCCGCTGACCGAGCTGTTCGCGGACCTGCCGATGCCGGCCGCCGTCTGGTAGATGGAGGGCATTTCGGGGCGCGCGCATCACGAGGAGCGCCACGGCTCCGCCGGGGCGCTTCCGAGCGCTGGGGGGTTTGGGGGGCCATTTCGGGGCCCCCCCATCTATCAGTCTTCCTCGGCCCAGGCGGTGGAGAGACGCCGGGCGAGGCCGCGGTGCTCCTTGAAGTAGTAGGCGAGCATCGCCGTCGCCGCCAGCACGTTGCCGAGGAGGATCGTCCACCCCGCCAACTGGTCCAGCACGTGGCTCGCCGCGATGATCACGAGACCGAAGAAGAAGATCTCGAACGCGGTGAAGAGGATCACGAGCCCCAGGATCAGGAGCGGCTGCTTCTCCGCGCCCGCGATGAGGAACGCCCCGACGACCCCGAACAGCACGAAGCCCGCGCCGTGGACGAGGGTGTAGAGGACGACGGCCGGGAGCAGCGCCTTCTGGCGGAGCAGCGTCGTGCCGAGCAGGGTCGGCGTCCGCAGCGCCTCGCCCTGGATCGTGTCGATCGCGAGGAACCAGACCGCGACGACGGCCGCGCCGACGAGGCCGGCGACGATGCCCTCGCGCAGCACGCGGCCCCACGAGCCCACGAGCGTCTGCGGCAGCGCGCGATGGGCGCGCAGCAGGAACCAGAGCATGGCGATCGAGGCGAGCAGGTTGCCCACCAGTACCGACCACCACACGAGCGCGCCCTGGACGGTCTGGCCGAGGACGCCGAGGACGCCGAAGAACGCCGCCTCGAAGGCCGCGAAGAGGATCACGAACGCGATGAAGAGCGCGGGCTCGCGCTCGGCGACGACCATGATCGTCGCCGCGATCACGCCGAAGGCCATGAAGGCGAGGCCGTGCAGGATCGTGTAGCCGAGGATCGGGCCGACGTGGATCCCGGGCTCGAGGGGGGCATGGGCGCCGTGGAAGACGGCCGAGCCGAGGAGCGACGGCGTGAGAAAGGCGCGACCGCGCGCGATGTCGAAGATGAGGAACCAGACGGCCACGACCGCGGCGCCGATCAGGCCGGCGACGATGCCTTCCCTGAGGACCGAGCGCTCGGCGTGGTTCATACCCGGTTGGCCGGCATCTTAGCAGGGTCGGGGAGCATCGGCCATGCGGCTACGCGTCGCGGGCGAGCCGCACGCCGTAGTCGGAGTAGCGCAGATGCGGCGGGAGCGACGAGCGGTGGCTGACCGGGCTCCACGGGTCCGCGTGACGCCAGGCCCCGCCGCGGCTGACCCGCCGGTCGCCCTGCTCGGGCCCGCACGGATTGCGCGACGGCGAGCGTCCGTAGTACGCCGCGTCGTACCAGTCGGCGCACCACTCGTGGCAGACGCCGGAGAGATCGCGCAGACCGAGGGGATTCGCCGGCGTCGAGCCGGCGCGCGGCGGGTGGCGAAACGTCTCCGACGGCCGCGCGTCGCCCCACGGATAACGCGCGGCGGCGAGGCCGCCGCGTGCCGCGTGCTCCCACTCGGCCTCCGTCGGCAGCCGCGCGCCCGCCCACCCGGCGAACACGACGGCCTCGTCCCACGAGAGGCCGACGACCGGCTGGTCGTCACCGTCGAAGCCCGGCGTCGACCAGAACGGCGGGGCCGCCGCGCCCGTCGCTTCGACGTAGCGCCGGTACTCCGCGTTCGTCGCCGGCGTCGCGGCGAGCCGGAAGGCGTCCACCCAGACCTCGTGGACGGGGCGCGCGTCGGGCAGGCCGCCATCATCGCCCATCAGGAACGTGCCCGCGGGGATCGTGACCCACTCCACACGGCTATAATGCCGCGGGGAAGGGACAAGGGGGGCGGGGTGTGATGAACGTCGCGGAACGCATGGCGAGGCTCGGCACGGAATCCGCCTTCGAGGTGCTCGCGCGCGCGCGGGCGCTCGAACGCCAGGGGCGCGAGATCATCCACCTCGAGATCGGCGAGCCCGACTTCGACACGCCCGAGCACATCAAGGACGCGGCCAAGCGCGCGCTCGACGCGGGCGCGACCCACTACGGCCCGTCGGCAGGGCTGCCGGAGCTGCGCGAGGCCGTCGCCAGGCACATCACCGAGACGCGCGGGGTGCCCGTCGCGCCGGAGCAGGTGGTGGTGACCCCGGGCGCCAAGCCGATCATGTTCTTCACGATCATGGCCCTCGTCGGTCCGGGCGACGAGGTGATCCACCCGAACCCGGGCTTTCCGATCTACGAGTCGGTCATCAACTTCGTCGGCGGCAGGCCCGTGCCGATCCCGTTGCGCGAATCGAGCGCATTCGGCTTCGACCTCGACCTGTTCGAGAAGTCCGTCTCGCCGCGCACGAAGCTGATCATCATCAACTCGCCCGCGAACCCGACGGGCGGCGTGCTGGACCGCGCCCAGATCGACCGCATCGCGGCCATCGCGGCCGCGCGCGACATCCCGGTGATGTCGGATGAGATCTACCGGCAGTTCCTCTACGAGGGCGAGTTCGTCTCGATCTACAACCGCCCGGGGATGGCCCGGCGCACGATCATCCTCGACGGCTTCTCGAAGTCGTACGCGATGACGGGCTGGCGCCTCGGCTACGGCGTCTTTCCGGAGCCGCTCGTCGAGCACATCACGCGGCTCATGGTGAACTCGGCCTCGTGCACGGCGTCGTTCGTCCAGTTGGCCGGTATCGCCGCGCTCCAGGGCGAGCAGGCCGGCCGCATGGTCGCCGAGTTCAAGCGGCGGCGCGACATCCTCGTGGACGGTCTGAACAGGCTGCCCGGCGTGACGTGCCTGCGGCCGCGCGGCGCCTTCTACGTCTTCCCGAACATCACAGGCACCAGGCGCTCGTCGGCGGAGGTCGCCGAGCGGCTCTTGAACGAGGCCGGCGTCGCCGCGCTCTCGGGCGCGGCCTTCGGCGCCCACGGGGAGGGCTATCTGCGCTTCTCGTATGCGAGCTCGGAGGCCAATCTCAAGAAGGCGCTCGAGCGGATGCGGCCGGTCTTCGAAAGCTTCACGCGCTGAGCCGAACCACCGTCGCTGACGTCCTCGCCGACGGTTGCGCGCGCGCGGGCACCACGCGCGTGTTCGTGGCGCCGGGCGGCGAGCGCGCGCTCTCCGACGCGGCGCACGGGCGGGGCCTGACGCTCACCGAGACGCGGACCGGGCTCGGCGCCTGCGTGATGGGGGCGGTGACCGGCGATCTCGGGGAAGCCCCGGGCGTCGCGGTGACGTCCTTCGGCCTTGGCGTCGCCGAGGGCGTCGCGTGCGCGGCCCGCCTCCGGGCGCCACTGCTCATCCTGACCGAAGCATCCGCCGATGCCGGACGGCTCGCGGTCAAGGCGAGCCTCGACGTCACGCCCGAGTCCGCCGGCCACTGGATCGCCCACGCGTCGCGCCTGGCGATGACCGAGCCTCGCGGGCCGGTGCATCTGGTGCTCCCCCCGAGGGTGGCGCGAGCCGCTGCGATCCCTGTCGCCGCGTCGTGTCGCCCCGATCCGCTACCGCCGCCGTCGCCCGCAACGCTCGACGCCGCTGCGGCGGCGATCCGCGACGCCGCGCGTCCCCTCGTCGTCGCGGGCCGCGGCTGTCGCGCCGGCGCCGTGCCGTGGCTCCGCGCGTTCGCCGAGTCGGTGCCCACGCCCGTGCTCGTCACCCCGCAGGGCAAGGGGGCGCTCGCCGACCCGCATCCGCTGGCGCTCGGCATGCTCGCCCACGACCATCCGCTGCTCGCCCGCGCCGATTTGATCGTCGCGCTCGGCGCCGGCGGCGACGAGATCGGGACGGGCGTGTGGCCGGCCGGCGCGCGGCTCCTCGAAGTCGTCGGGGATCCTGCGCTCGTTCTCTCGGAGCTCGCGGAGCGGCTGCACGGTGACCGCCGCTCCGACTGGGATGTCGCCGAGCTCGACCGGATCAAGCGCGGCCTCCTCGCGCCGGAGACCGGCGACGCGGCCCTCACCCTGCGGCGGGTGGTGGAGGCGGTGCGGGAGATGACGCCGGCGGGTACGCGGGCGACGTCCGATCTACCCATCGCGAGCTTCTGGCAGGCCGTGCTACCGGGCGACTACCTCGCCGACGCGGCGCTGCCCGGCTTCGGCGTCGCGGCCGCGGTCGCCGCATCGCTGATCGATCCCGCGCGCCGGGCCGTCGCCTTCACCGACGCGCAGGGGATCGCGGCGGCGGAGGCGGAGCTGGCGACGGCCGAAGCCCTCGGCACGCCCGTCATCGTCGTGGTCACGGGCGCGGACGGCGCGTCCAACCCCGACGACCTGCGCCGCGCGTTCGACGTGGCGTGGCGCGGCGGTCGGGCCGCGATCGTCGGCACGCGAGTCGCCGGATCGCCGCGCTAGGGCGCGACGATCTTCGGATCGAAGCGCAGCACGACGTAGCCCCCGACGGCGCCGGCGCCGAAGCCTGGCGCGAAGATGCGCATCGGCCGGTCGATGACGCCCTCGCTCACCGCGTCCCAGAGCGCGATCGGTATGGACGCGGACGAGGTGTTGCCGACCTTGTCGATGTCGAAGTAGAGGCGCTCGGGCGGAATGCCGGCGGCGCGCGCGTAGTGAACGACCATCGTCTTGTTGGCCTGGTGGGGCACGACGAGGTCGATGGCGTCGAGATACGAGCCCGAGTCGCGCTCCGGGTGTGGCAGCGAGGCCAGCTCGCCGATCATCTGCGTCAGGTAGCGCTTGACGAGGGCGCGCACCTCGGGGCCGTAGACGGTGATGTTGTTGTCGAACTCGGGATTCGGCCAGATGATCGAGTCCACCTCGCTCATCGGACCGGAGGCATACGTCTGGTACAGCTCGACGTCGGGGGCGGCGCCGGCGGGCGCGGGGCCGACGACGAGGGCCGCGGCGCCGTCGCCGAAGATCATCCGTGACGTCCGCACGGTGCCGATCTTGTCCGAGAACTTCTCGCCGCAGACGACGAGCACCGGCCGCTCGATTTCTTGTAGCAGGCGCACCGCCTCGCTGAGCCCGTAGGGGAGTCCGGCGCAGGCGGCGACGATGTCGCAGGAGGTGTGCGTCTGGAACATGCCGAGGTGGCCGGAGAGCCACGTGGCGAGGGACGGCATCATCTTGGCCGACGTGCAGGAGCAGAAGATGACGGCCCCGATCTCCTCGGGGCGCCGGCCGGACTTCGCCAGCGCGGCCTCCGCGGCGAGCAGCGCGATGTGGTCCAGGTCCAGCTCGGTGTAGACGCGCT
Organism: Candidatus Rokuibacteriota bacterium; assembly: GCA_050731995.1. Classification (GTDB taxonomy): domain Bacteria; phylum Methylomirabilota; class Methylomirabilia; order Rokubacteriales; family CSP1-6; genus JBOHQB01. The sequence goes on along the minus strand of JBOHQB010000407.1, from coordinate 5,581 downwards.
GCTCGATGCCGGTCTTCTCGCGGATCTCTTCCACCGTCATCGGCGACCAGCAGTAGGCGGCGTTGCGGACGAGATCGTCGTTCGTGCACGGCCGCTCGCCCTTATAGACGGCGAGCGCCTCGAGCCGCGGCATGACGGAGAAGCGCCGGCGCACGTCCACCGGCGGGTAGGGCGCCTCGGGCTTGCGCGACTCGGCGGGCGCCGGCTTCCGCGGCCGCGCGCGGCGCCCGCCTCTGACGCGCCGGATGAACTGGAGCACGTCGTCGTTTTTCGGATAGTAGAGGACGACGAAATCGTCGTCGGCGAGCTTGCCGACCTCGATCACGCGCATCTTCGCCCGGTCCCAGCGGAACTGATTGTGCAGCACCATCGCCTGGCGCATCAACGCCTCGATCTCGGGGCGGGCGTGCGTGTACTCGATGATGTCGTCCCAGCCGTAGCCGGGATAGTCGGGGTTGTGGGCGAGGAGATGGTAGGTGAGGTTCTTCGGATTCGCCAGGATCTCGCCGACCGTCGGCTTGATCGGCTCGAGCTCCGCGCCCGCCCCCTTCTTGTGGCGGAAGATGTCGAGGAGCACGCGGAAGACCTTGTCCTCCGTCCCCTCGTCCCACGACGCGGCGAGCCCCTTGTAGCCCGCCTCGATCGCGGCGGTCAGCTCGGCGCCCTCCCACGGCTTGAAGATCGGCAGGAACACGTCGTCGCGCAGGCGGGGGACGTCGCGCCAGCGCGTCGGGCGCTTCTCGTACATCGTCATCGGGTAGCGGTTGACCCAGAAGAGGTCCAGTGCCAGGTCGCGCAGCAGCTCGTAGCGTCCCCGGTAGGCGCCCGACTCGATCCGCGCGGCGATGTCCTCCTCCGACGGCGCCTTCTCCTCGAAGTCGCGGCGGATCACCGCGGCGAACTGCTCGAGCGTCTCGAAGACGGAGAAGTCGAGCGACGGAAAGAAGTTGTACGGGAAGACGATTCGCCCGTAGCGGTTGACGACGAAGGGTTTCATGGCGGCCCCTCCGAGTGTGACTATAATCAACCCTATGGCAATGCTCAATGAGCGCGATCAGGAAGCCGTCCGCAAGGAGTTCGAGAAGATCGCGGGCCCGGTGAAGCTCGTCGTCTTCTCGCAGGAGCTGGTGGCGGGTGATCTCTGCCGTCAGAACGAGCAGCTCGTGCGCGAGGTCGCCGGGCTGAGCGACAAGATCTCGGTGGAAGTCCTGAACCCCGCCATCGACCGCGACCGCACGCAGGCCTACGGCGTCAGCGAGGTGCCCGCGATCGTGGTCGAGGGCGTGCGCGACTACGGCATCCGCTTCCTCGGCATCCCGTCCGGCTACGAGTTCAGCAACCTCATCGACTCGATCATCGTGGCCTCGACCGGCGAGCCGGCGCTGAGCGAGGCGACGAAGACATCGCTCGCCGGGCTCGAGCGCGACGTCGAGATCAAGGTCTTCTCGACCCCCACCTGACCCTACTGTCCCCGGGCCGTGCGCCTGGCTCAGCACATGGCTGTGGCGTGCGACCGCATCCGTGCAATTGCGATCGAAGCCACAGAATTTCCCGACCTGTCGCGGGCCTACCGTGTCATGGCCGTACCCAAGATCGTGATGAACGACCGCGTGGAGTTCGAGGGCGCGCTGCCCGAGCCGCAGTTCCTCGCGGCCGTTCTGCAAGCGGCGGGCGACGCCGACGAGGGAGGTGGCGAGCGCTGAGGGCGCAGCGCGCGCGTCGCGCGCTGCTGTTCGCCTACGGCACGCTCATGCGCGGCTATCCGCTGCACCGGGTGCTGGCCCCGCGCGCCACGCTCGTCGGCCGCGGCACCGTCGGCGGCACCCTCCTCGACCTCGGCCGCTATCCCGGACTCACGGCCGGGCGCGGGCGCGTGAGGGGCGAGCTCTACCGGCTCGACGACGCCGAACTTCTCGGGACGCTCGATCGCGAGGAGGGGTATCATTTCCGGCGGAGCCGGGGTGTCGTGACGCTCGCGCGCGGCCGTCGCGTGCGGGCGTGGCTCTACCGTTACCGAGGGCCGCTGCCGCCGCGCGCGGTGGCGATTCCGCAGGGCGACTACCGGAGGGTCCGATGGCGCTGAGTGCCGCCGAGCTGATCAAAGCCGATCAGGAGCACCTCATCCATCCGCTGCACCACCCGATCGACAACGCGGAGCCCATGATCTACGTGCGCGGCCGCGGCGCCATGATCGAGGACATCGGCGGACACAGCTACATCGACGGCCTCTCCGGTCTCTGGAACGTCAACGTGGGCCACGGGCGCGCGGAGCTCGCCGACGCCGCGGCGGCGCAGATGAAGGACCTCGCGTACTTCTCCGGCTACGTCGGCTCCTCCAGCGTGCCGGCGATCACGCTCGCCGGCCGCCTCGTCGCCCTGGCCGCCGACTACGATGTGCAGGGGGTGTTCTTCACGTGCGGCGGCGCCGAGTCGAACGAATCCGCGTTCAAGACCGCGCGCTTCTACTTCAAAGCCAAGGGCAAGCCCGACAAGGTGAAGATCATCGCGCGCCACCAGGCCTACCACGGCGTGACGCTCCAGGCGATGAGCGCGACCGGCATGGGCGCCTACTGGAAGATGTTCGAGCCGCGCGTCCCCGGCTTCGTCCACGTGCAGACGTGCTATCCGTATCGCTTCCAGGGGGCAAAGCCCGGCGAGACCGTCGGGCAGGCGGCGGCGCGGGAGATCGAGGAGGCGATCCTGCGCGAGGGGCCGGACACCGTTGCGGCGGTCATCGGCGAGCCGATCCACGGCGGCGGCGGCGTGATCTACCCGACCGACGATTACTGGCCCGCGGTCCGTGAGGTGTGCAACCGGCACGACGTGCTCCTGATCGCCGACGAGGTCATCACAGGTTTCTGCCGTACCGGCCGCTGGTTCGCGATGAGCCACTGGAAGGTCAAGCCCGACATCGTCTCGTTCGCCAAGGGCGTGACCTCCGGCTATCTGCCGCTCGGCGGCATCATGGTCAGCCGCGCGATCAAGGAGGCGATCGACACGGTGAAGCCCGAGGACCGCTGGATGCACGCCTACACGTACTCGGGCCACCCCACGTGCTGCGCCGTCGCGCTGGCGAACCTCGACATCATGGAACGCGAGCGGCTCTGGGAGAACTCGGCCAAGATGGGCACGCGCCTCCACCAGGGGCTCCAGCAGGCCTTCGGCGATCACCCGCACGCCGGCGACATCCGCGGCGGCAAGGGACTGCTCGCCGCCGTCGAGCTGGTCGAGGACCGCGCGACGAAGAAGAATTTCGGCGCGGACAAGAAGGTCGCCGCCCGCATCCAGGCCGAGATGGTCAAGCGCGGCGTCGTCACGCGGACGCGGCCGGTCGTCGGCCCGCACCCTGCGCCGGGCGACGGCGTCTTCTTCGCGCCGCCGCTCGTCGTCACGTCCGAGGAAGTGGACCGGCTCGTGTCGGTCGCCCGCGACGCCGTCAAGGCCGTCGTCGGCGTCTGATCCGGGACTCGTGCGGCTGATCACCGCGCACCGGATCCTGATCGTCGCCGGCATCGCCTTCTTCGCGTTCTACGCGCTGTTGCAGGCCCGCCAGTGGTTCATCACCGGCTCGCTCGCGGCCGCCGTCCAGGCGGTCGTCGCCGCGCTCGTCGCCGTCGGCTTCCAGCGCTACTACCGCACACTCGCGCGGTGGGGGAAACGCTAGCGGTGGCGGAACGGATGGAGGTCGCGACGCTCGTCTACGACGGCGAGTGCGCGATGTGCCGCGCCAGCGCCCTCTGGCTCATGCGCCGCGCGCAGGCCTCGGGCGCGCTCGAGGTCCTGCCGTGCCGCTCGCCTGTCCGCCGCGCGCGCTTCCCGCGGATCACCGACACCGAGTGCATAACCGCCATGCAGCTCGTGCTCGCCGACGGGCGCGTCCTCGCCGGCGCCGACGCGGTGCCCGAGCTGCTGCGCCGCGTGCGCGGCTGGCGCCACGTGGCGGGCGTGTTCGCGCTGCCCGGCGTCCGGCCCGTCGCCCGGCGCGTCTACGCGTGGGTCGCCCGCAACCGTCTGCGCATCTCGTGCGCGGCGATGCGGGAGTGCTGACGCCATCGTCCCGCCCGGCGGGGCCACGTCTCCGGCCGGGCCGACCGACTCGGGCCCGACATTAGGTGGGGCGACGCCCCCGGGCGTACAATTCTCGTCAGTGTCGGGCTTCGAAGAGGTCAACTACCACTTCCGCAAGGCGGCGCGGATCATGGATCTCTCCGCGCACGTCGAGCGGATGCTCGTCACGCCCTACCGCGAGGTCAAGGTCGACGTCTCCGTGACGCTGGACGACGGCCAGCTCGGGACGTTCATCGGCTATCGCGTCCAGCACGACAACAGCCGGGGCCCCATGAAGGGCGGGCTGCGGTACCACCCCAGCGTGGATCTCGACGAGGCGCTCGGCCTCGCGTCACTGATGACGTGGAAGACGGCGGTGGCCAACCTGCCCTTCGGCGGCGCCAAGGGCGGCATCACCGTGGACCCGGCGAAGCTCAGCGGGCCCGAGCTGGAGCGACTCACGCGGAAGTTCGTCGACCGGATCCACGACATCATCGGCCCGCAGACCGACATTCCCGCGCCCGATGTGAACACGAACGCGCAGGTGATGGCGTGGATCATGGACCAGTACTCGAAGATCCACGGCTTCTCGCCCGCGGTCGTGACGGGCAAGCCCGTGGACCTCTTCGGCTCCAAGGGACGCGAGGAAGCGACGGGCCGCGGTGTCGTCCTGGCGCTCGAGGAGTACTTGAAAGATGCGGGCGGCGGCGAGGTCCGTGGCAAGACCTTTGCCGTCCAGGGCTTCGGCAACGTCGGCTCGTGGGCGTGCCGGTTCCTCCACGAGCGCGGCGGCCGCGTCGTCGCCGTCGGGGACGCACGGGGCGCGATCCGGAGCCCGGAGGGACTCGACGTCCCGCGCCTGGTCGCGCACGTCGGGAAGACCGGCAGCGTGACCGGCGTCGCGGGGACCGACGCGATCACCAACGACCAGCTGCTCGTTGAGGACGTGGATGTGCTGGTGCCCGCCGCGCTCGGCGGCGTGGTCACCGAGGCGAACGCGAAAGAGGTGCGTGCGCGTCTCGTGCTCGAGGCCGCCAACGCGCCGACGACACCGCGCGCCGACGAGCTGCTCGCCGCGCGCGGCGTGACGGTCCTGCCCGACATCTGGGTGAACGCCGGCGGCGTGACCGTCTCCTACTTCGAGTGGGTCCAGAACATCCAGCAGTTCTCGTGGGAGGTGGACAAGGTGAACGCGGAGCTGGCACGCCACGTGCGCGAAGCGTACGCGACCCTCGCCCGGGTCGCCAAGGAGCGCAAGGTCTCGTTCCGCACCGCGGCGTTCATCGTCGCCATCGGGCGCGTGGGGCGCGCGACCGTGCTGCGGGGAGTGTGACGATGATCGACTCCGAGGCGGCGAAGATCGTGCGTGCGGTGCTCTGCCGGGGATTGTCGGCCGAGCAGTCGGACCAGATCACGCGGGCGATGGTGGCCACCTCCGCCAACCCCGGCAACATCGTGCTGCGCGAAGGCGACCGGCCCCAGGGGCTGCTCGTGCTGCTGAAGGGCACGGTCGAAATCGTGAAGGCGGCCGACG
>JBOHQB010000406.1:0-17811 GCA_050731995.1 Candidatus Rokuibacteriota bacterium | reverse complement strand
CGACCCGCTCGAATTCCTTCGCTCCGCGATCCGCCTCGCCTGAGCCGGCGGACCGGGGACCGGACTGGCGACGTGGCAGCTGGCTGCGAACGACCAGATTATTTCTGCACGGCCCCTTACCTGAATCAGGGGCGCTCGGGCAGCAGGGCGTCCCCGCGTGTCACCGGATCAGCTTCGCATACTGATCGAGGAGCGGGAGCACGGTTTCGCGGTCCGCGGACGGCAGGCCGAAGATCGCGCGCGTGACGCCGGCGGCCGCGTAGCCCTCGAGAACCACCGGATCGGGCTTGGCCGCGAACACCGAGACCGAGATCGTCCCGGGGTCGCGCCCGGCCCGGGCCGCCCGCGCCCGGAGGTCCCCCATGAGGCCGACGATGTCCGTGCTGCCACGGCCGCGCGGGAACCACCCGTCGCAGAAGTCGACCACCCGCTGGAGCGTGTAGCCGCTCTCGCCGCCGAGGAGCACCGGCGGATGCGGCTTCTGGATCGGCTTCGGATCGGCCCAGATCTTGTCGAACCGGACGAGCTCGCCACGGAACTCCGGCTCCTTCTGGGTCCAGATCGCCTTCATGGCGAGGACGCGCTCGCGGAGCAGCCGCCAGCGCGACTTCCACGCCGTGCCGTGGTCCTCCATCTCCTCGGCGTTCCAGCCGCCGCCGATGCCGAAGAGCACGCGGCCGCCCGAGAGACGGTCGAGCGTGGCGACCTCCTTCGCCGTCGTGATCGGATCGCGCTCGATCACGAGGCAGATGCCCGTGCCAAGCCTGAGCCGCTTCGTCGCCGCGCCTGCCGCCATGAGCGCGACGAAGGGATCGTAGGACGACCAGTAGTCTCTCGGCAGCTCGCCCCCGCCCGGCCACGGGCTTCTGCGGCTGGCGGGAATATGCGTGTGCTCCGGGAACCACACCGACTCGAAGCCGCGGGCCTCGAGCTCCCGCGCCAGGTCGTCGGGGGCGATCGCGTACTCGGTCGGGAACATGACGACTCCGTAGTCCATGAAAGCCTCCCTCGCCCCGTCTATGTCGTGTACGCGGAGAATCGAACGGTCTGCGCCCGCGCCTTGTGATCCGTGATGACGTTGACGACGGCCGGCTTGCCTGCTGCGAACGCGCGCTCGAGCGCCGGCCGGACGTCGTGCGGCTTCTCGACGAACTCGCCGTGCGCGCCGAGATCGATCGCCATCCGGTCGTAGCGCGTGTGGCCGAGGTTGCGCCCGGGCTTGGGCAGCGGTCGCGTCCAGGGCGCGTCGGCGGTCCAGCCGCCGTTGTTGCTGATGACGCACACGACGGGGATCTTGTGGCGCACCGCCGTGTCGATGTCCATCGCGTTCATGCCGAACGAGCCGTCGCCGTGCAGCACGAGGACCTGCTTGTCGGGCTTGGCGACCTTGGCGCCCACGCCGTACGGCAGGCCGACTCCCATCGTCCCAAAGGCGCCCGAGTTGAGCCGATGACCGGCCGTGTACGTCGGGATCGCCTGGCGGCCAAAGTTCAGGATCTCCTGACCATCGACGACGAGGATCGCGTCGCGTTTGAGGAAGTCGCGCACCTCCTTGCAGAGACGCAGCGGGTGCATGGGCAGCTCGTCGCTGCTCATCGCCTTGTCCATCTCCGACTGCTTCTCGGCATCGAGCGTGCGCAGCTTGCCCGTCCACGCGGCATAGCGCTTGGGATCGATCTTCCCCGCGGCCTCCGCCTTCAGCTGCTCGAGGACCGCGCGCGCGTCGCCGGCGATCGGCACGTCCACCTCGCGGTTGTGGCCGAGCTCCGCCGGGTTCACGTCCACGTGGATGACCTTCATGTCGGCGGCGAAGCGCGGCGGCCGCCCGAACTGGATCATCCAGTCGAAGCGGGTGCCCACGGCGAGGACGAGATCGGTCTCGGTGAACGCCTTGCTGCGCGCGTTCAGGAACGACAGCGCGTGGTCCTCGGGGATGAGGCCGCGCGAGATGGGCTTGGTCCAGAACGGAATGCCGCTGGCTTCGACGAAGGCCTGCAGCGCAGCGGCTCCGTCCGACCACCACACGCCGCTGCCGGCGACGATGATCGGGCGCTGGGCCCGCGCGAGGAGGGCGATCGCTTCCTTGATGGCGCCGGTGTCGCCCAGCGTTCGCGGCGCCGGCTTCCAGGCGGGCGCGTACTTGACGGCGTCCTCTTCGACCTTCTCGCCGAGGATGTCTCCCGGCATGTCGATGTAGACCGGGCCCGGACGCCCGCTCGTCGCCTGCCGGAAGGCGGTGGCCACGACGTCGGGGATCCGCTTGGCGTCGTAGATCCGCTCTGCCCACTTGGTGACCGGCTTGAACACGGCGAGCTGGTCGATCTCCTGGAAGGCCTCCATGCCCAGGTAGACGCGCGGGCTGGCGCCGCCGATGGCCACGAGCGGTGCTGCGTCGGTGAACGCGGTGGCCACGCCGGTCAATAGATTCGTGGCGCCGGGGCCCGAGCAGCCCATGCAGACGCCGGGCCGCCGCATCACGCGCGTGTAGGCGTGCGCCGCGAACGAGGCGGCCTGCTCGTGCCGGTGGTCGATGGCCCGGATGCCCAGCGCGATGCACGCGGCCTCCGTCTCGAGCATCGGGCCGCCCATCAGGTAGAACATCGTGTCCACGCCCTGCGACCTGAGCGCCTGCGCCAGAACCTCCGACCCTGTGATCGTCGCCATGTCCCGTCCTTTCTGACTCCCCGATGGTCGCGCGAGCGGTAATGTAGCAGTCCGGCGAGGCAGACGGAAGATCGGACGGAGGGGCCGTCCCCCGCGTGAGCCACACGCGAGGCTTGCCCGGTCCGGACGTGACGCGGTAGAACAGGCATCCACCGGGGCGTTCCGCCACCGCAGGGAGGATCCGACCGCAATGCGTGGAGGCGAGCTGATCGCGGAGTACCTCATCAAGGAGAAGGTGCCGTACGTCTTCGGGCTGTGCGGTCACGGGATCGTGGGCCTGATGGACGCCCTCGAGCAGCGCGCCGACCGTATCCGGATGATCGGCGTCCACCACGAACAGATCGCCGGGTTCATGGCGGACGCTTACTACCGGGTGGCGCACCGGCCGGCCGCGACGTTCACATCGTGCGGGCCCGGCTCGGTCAACCTGACCATTGCCCTCGCCTGCGCGATGCTGGACTCCTCCGCGCTCGTCGCCATCACCGGCAACGTGCCGACGGCGCAGTGGAACCGGGGCCCGTTTCAGGAGACCTATCGCCACCATCAGGCCGATTTTCCCTCCGTCATCCGCCCGTACGTGAAGCGCGCCTTCCAGGTGCCGCGAGCCGAGATGCTGCCGCTGGCGCTCCGGCAGGCGTTCAAGACGGCGGCGACGGGACGGCCGGGCCCCGTGAACGTGGATGTGCCGCTCGACGTGTTCGTGGAGGAGGCGCCGGGTGCCGCGGTCCCGGAGCCCGAGGACTGGTGGCACGGGATCGACCGCCGCCCCGGGCCGTCGCCGGAGGCCGTGCGTCGCGCGCTGGATCTCCTGACCGCCGCCGAGCGGCCCGTCATCCTCGTCGGCAACGGCGCGGTGCTGTCGGAGGCGGGCGCGGAGGTGCGGCGGCTCGCGGAGGTCCTGGGCGCCCCCGTCGCCAACACGCCGCAGGGCGCCGGCGCGATCGCGGCCGACCATCCGCTGTCGGTCGGCGTCGTCGGTCGCAACGGAACCTATCCGGCGAACCAGGCGACCCGTCAGGCCGATGTGCTGCTGGCCCTCGGCGCGCGCTTCGACGACCGGGTCAGCAGCGGCTGGATTCCCGGCTACACGTTCACGATCCCGCCCACGAAGCTGATCCAGGTGGACATCGACCCCGAGGAGATCGGACGGAACTATCCCGTCCACCTCGGCGTGGCGGCGGACGTCAGGACGTTCCTGCGCGCGATGCTCGCCCTGGCCGAGGCCGGCGGGATGCGGGACGGGCACGACGCGTGGGGGAGCCGGGTGGCTGGGTGGCAGCGCGACTGGCAGCAGTTCAACGAGCGCCGCTACCGGCCCGACGCGGTGCCGGTCCAGCCCGAGCACCTCGTGCGGACGCTCAGGCGGGTGGTGCCGCGCGACGGCATCGTGCTCGTGGATGTCGGCGTCCACCACAACTGGCTCGTCCAGCAGTGGCCGGTCTGGGAGCCGCAGACGCTGCTCCAGTCGTGGGGCTTCGCCGCCATGGGCTTCGCCGTCGGCGGCGTGCTGGGCGCGAAGCTCGCGGCTCCCGGGCGGCGCGCGATTGCCGTTTGCGGCGACGGCGGCTTCCTCATGACGTCGAACGCCGTCGCCACCGCCGTCGAGTACGGCATCCCCGCGACGTGGGTGATCTGGAACAACGGGGGCTACGTCTCCATCCGCGATCTGCAGAAGGGCGCCTTCGGCAAGGAGACGACGACGATGTTCCACCGCGAGGCGACCGGCGAGCCGTTCTCGCCGGACTACGCGATGCTGGCGCGCGCGTGCGGCGCCGAGGGCATTCGGGTCACCGCGCCCGGCGAGCTGGGCGACGCGCTCGCCGCCGCCGTCCACGCCGACCGTCCGACGGTCGTCGATGTCGCGGTCGATGTGGTCCCACCGATCGCGACCGGCACGTGGCAGCTCCCGCCGCTGGCCCACCCGGAGCCGAACTACCCCGCGCTCCTGGCACGACCGGTGGTGCCCGGATCCTGAGGCGCATGGAGCCGCGCACTCACGAAACGATCGTGCCGCACCTCTGCGGCCGCCCCGTCGAGCTGGGCACGGGGCGCGCCCGCGTCGTGCTCGACGCCACCCGCGAGATGGCCGCGGACGAGCGCGGGCTCGTCCACGGCGGTTTCACGTTCGGGCTCGCGGACTATGCGGCCATGCTGGCCGTGAACGAGCCCACCGTGGTCCTCGCGAGCGCCCAGGTGAAGTTCCTCGGGCCCGTGTGCGTCGGCGAGCGCGTCGAGGCCGAGGCGTCCGTCGAGCGGAGCGAGGGCCGGAAGCGCTGGGTGAAGGTGATCGTGCGCCGCGACGGGATGCCGGTGCTCGAGGGCGAGTTTCTCGCGGTCGTCCCCGACACGCACATCCTCGACGCGCTCAAAGCTCGACCGTCTTGACGTAGACCCCGGGCGAGCCCGGCGCGTGCCGCATGTGCGGCCGCATGCGGGCCGATACCGGCGAGATGTTCTGCTGCGTCTTCCACTCCTCGCTCTCGGACACCTTGGGATGCTCGAACTCGTACAGCGTGAGATACGTCGGCGTCCCCGAAGTCGCGCGATAACGCCGCCCGCGAATCACGCCGGGGACCTTCTCGTAGTTCGGCACGTAGATGGTGTTGTACCAGTCGTTGAACTCGGCGTCGACCTCCGCCGGCACGTCCATGCGACCGATCTGGAGCGCGGGCGCCATGGCGCTCCCCGCGATCCGTTCGGTCACCGCCGCCGGATGGATCATCGTGTACACGTTGCGGATGTACGACGTGGCGATGGTCGCGGGCCCGGCGCGGCGGGTCCACGGCGTCGGGTTGTTCTGCACGCGCGTGTAGGCGTCGGTCCGCAGCACGTCCACGCTCTCCAGCTCGTAGTACGCGAGATGCTTCGGCCCGCCCTTCACCGCCTCGTACCGCGCGCCGCTCAGGAAGCCGGGGATCGACATCCGCTCGGCCAGGTGCTCGTCGTTGTACCAGCGGTTGAACTCCGCCTCCTGGTCGGCCGGAACGTCCGCCCACACCATCAGGAGTGCGCTGCCTTTCTTCGTCGTCATGTGCCCCTCACTTGAACGCCGGCATGACCTCGCGGGCGAACAGATCCATCGAGCGCAGTACGCGGGGGTGCTCGAGGTCGCCGAACCAGAAGCTGCAGTTGAAATGGGTGATGCCGACGAGATCCTGGATGCGCTTGATCTGACGGATGCACGTATCGGGCGTTCCGATCACCAGGAAGCGGTCCAGAAGATCGTCGATGTCGGGCTCCTTCGGCGCCGGTACCGGGACGGCGCGGCCGCGTTCCACCCGCTCGTAGTGGTTGCGCAGCGAGAGCGTCACCCGCATGTTCCAGCGCGCCTCCTCGGCGGCGGCCCGCGCATCGGCCGCGCTCTCCGTCACGTAGACGGCACGCTGCACGCCGACCTCCGGCGCGCGATCGGGCCTCAGCTCCGCCACGTGGCGGTCGAAGAGACGTCGGAACTCGGCCATCCGCTCGATGGGGACGCCGAAACCACCCGTGAGCACGTTGAACCCCCGCCGCACCGCTGCCTCGACAGATTCCGGGCTCTGAGCCGTGATCCAGATCGGCGGCCGGGGCCGTTGCACGGGCTGCGGAAACACGGTGGTCTCCGGAATCTTGAAGAATTTTCCGTCGTAGCTGAAGGGCTCGCCGGAGAACGCCTTGAGGATCACGTCCACCGATTCATCCCACCGCGCCCGGCTCGACTCCAGATCCAGCCCGAGCCGCTCGAACTCGTAGTGCTGGTAGCCGCGCCCGAGCCCGACGTCCACCCGCCCGCCGGCGAGCAGGTCCAGCGTCGCGATCTCCTCTGCGACCACGAGCGGATGGTGGAGCGGGACCACGATCACGGCGGTGCCGACCCGCAGCCGCGTCGTCTTCGCCGCGATGTAGGTCGCGAGCTGGACCGGACGCGAGAGGTAGCCGTAGGTCGAGAAGTGGTGCTCGGCGAGCCACACGTTGCGGAAGCCGAGCGCCTCGGCCGCCTGAGCGACCTCCAGCCCGCGCGAATAGATCTCCTGCGACGGCCGCGCCGACGGCGACTGCATGAGCAGGAAGGTCCCGAAATTTATCGCCATCAGACTCGCGCGAACTCGCCGGGATCCCCGGACACCGTCGTCCGTTGCAGCAGCCGCTTGTACCGGACCGTGTCGTAGGGCGTCGCGCGGTGGAGGATGCAGCGGTTGTCCCAGACGACCAGGTCGCCTTCCCGCCAGCCGTGCCGATAGCAGAACTGGGGCTGGGTGACGTGGTCCAGCAGCCGCTTCAGCAGCACGCGCCCCTCGTCCACCGGCATGCCCTCGACGTGCGACGCGTGGGCGCCGAGGAAGAGTGCCTTCCGTCCGGTGACAGGATTGGTCCTGACGAGCGGGTGCCGCACGGGCGGGTACTCGGCGCGCTCCTTCTCGGTGAAGAAGCCGGGGCGGATCTGATCGCGCGACCACGAGAAGTCGTGCACGACGACGGCCGCCTCGACCCGCCGCCCGAGCGGCTCCGGCAGCGACGGATACGCGGCGCGAGCGCTGGCGAACTCGGTGGCGCCGCCCTCCGGCGGGATGACGCGCGCGGAGAGCAGCGAGCAGAGCGACGGCACCTCCTTGAAGGAACTGTCGCTGTGCCAGAGCATGTTGGCGAGCTGGTAGATCATCCGTCGGTCGTCGGGCGGGATCGTCTCGCCCGTCTTGATGTCGAGGTTCGACTGGCGCGCGAAGGGCGTCCCGGCCGCCGGGTTGATGCTGCGCGTGACCTCGAGCGAGCCGAACCGGCGACTGAAAGCGATCTGCGCCTCGTCGTCCAGCGGAGTACCCCGGAAGACGAGGACCGAATGCTCTTCGAAGGCGGCACGGATCTCCACCCATGTCGCATCGTCCAGCGGTCGCGCGATGTCCGCGCCGTCGATCCGCGCGGCGAGCCGCGGCGTCAGCGGGGTGACCGTGAGCCTCACAGCGTCAGCACCGCCTTGCCCGGGTAACGCCGCGCGATGAGATCTTGCGCGATCTGGGCGATCTCGGACCACGGCCGCTCGACGCTGACGTGCGGCGTCACCTGCCCGGCCGCCACGAGGCTGGCGAGCCGCCGGAGGCCGACGGCCGCCGACTCGTTCCCGAGCTCGACAAAGAGGTAGAAGCCATAGAGCGTCGTGCGCCCGGAGACGAAGAACTGCCGCGCGTCGAAGGCGACCTCGGCGCTCGCGGAGACGCCGAGCGTGACGCACACGCCGTCGCGCTCGAGGGCGGCGAGCGCCGTGCCGAGCGTGCGCCCGCCCACCGAGTCGACGACGAGGTCGTACTTCGGCGAGGGCGGGATCTCGTCGCTCACCGTCACCTCGTGGGCGCCCAGCGTGTGCAGCGCCGCCGCCTGGTCGGCGCGCCGGGCGCTCGCGGTCACGTGGGCGCCGGCGAGCCGCGCGAGCTGGACCGCGAAGTCACCGACGCCGCCCGTCGCACCGGTGACGAGCACGCGTCGGCCGAGGAGCGACCCTCGCTTCGCGAGGGCGTGGAGCGCGGTGAGCCCCGCCACGGGGAAGGTCGCGGCCTGGGAGAACGTCACGTTCTCCGGTAGCTCGGCGAGGGCGTGCGTCGGCACCACGACGCGCTCGGCCCACGCGCCCTCGGACAGGAGCCCGACCACGCGCGCGCCCACGCGAGGCCCGGAGCCGTCGGCGGCGGCGCGCACGACCTCCCCGGCCAGGTCCCAACCGGGACGCCAGCCCGCCGCAGCCATGCCCGAGCGCCGGACCTCGCCGCGGTTCAGCGACACCGCGCGAACGCGCACCACCGCCTCCCCGCGGTCCGGCACGGGCTCGGCCACCGGGCGGATGACGAGACGTCCGGGTGCTTCGGGGTCGACGACGACCGCGCGGTTGTCACTCACGGCTCACCTCCATGGGCATGCTGCGTCACGGCGCAGGCCGTTGCGTGGGCCCTAGCGTCGGCGGATCTCGTCGACGACCGACACGTAGCCCGTGCGGAGCACGGCGGAATCCGACGAGTAGTTGATGATCGTGGCGCCGAGCGCGATCATCTCGCGCACGCCCTCGACGCTGTCGGTCAGCATCGCGACCGCCTTGCCGTGCTTGCGCGCCGCCTCCATGAGACGCCGGCGGTGCTCGCCCAGCACCGTGCGTTGCGCCGGCGTGCCGAGCACGCCGAGATTCTGGGCGAGGTCCGTCGGTCCGATCGTCAGCGCGTCGATGCCCGGGACCGACGCGATCGCGTCGAGACGGTCGAAGGCCTCCTTGGTCTCGAGCATGGCGGTCACGTGCACGCGAGCGTTCGCGGCGGCCATGTGCTCGCCCGGCGGCAGCGTACGGTACATCGTGTGCGGACCGAAGCCGTACATGCCCCGCTCGCCCTCGGGCGCATAGCGGCAGCACGACGCCACCGCCGCGGCCTGCTCCGGCGTGTCGATTTGCGGGATGTGGAGATTCCACACGCCGGCGTCCAGCAGGCGTGTGATCCACTCGCGGCTGCCCTCGGGTGGCCGGACGACCAGCGGGAAATCGAGGGCGCGGGCGAGCGTCGCCATGTCGGCAACGGTCTCCATCGAGAATGGCGAGTGCTCCATGTCCACCCGCGCGAAGTCGAGGCCCGCGGCCTGGAGCAGGGTCAGCACGGACGGCGTCCGGATCAGCGTGATCCAGGTGCCGATCTGAACCTCGCCGCGCTCGGCGCGCGCGCGGTACGCGTTCGCGTTCATCGCGCGGCCTCCGTCAGGACGAACGGCACGCCGGCGCTCTTCACCACGAGGCGCAGCTGCTCCATGAGGTCGTCGGGCACCGGCACGCCGTGCTGGAGCCGCTCGCTCCGCGTCGCCATCTCGGGATCGCCGGCGACCAGCACCGGCTGCGCCGGGTCGGCGCGCTTCGCCCCGTGGAGCGTGTCGATCACCTGGTCGAGATCGGCTTCGAACTCGCCCTCCGCGCGGAACGCGCGCGGATCGATCGCCATGAAGAAGTGGCCGAGGTTGTGCGGATCCGACGGCTTCTGCGTCCGGTTGCGGACCGGCGAGAAGGAGGCGCCCGAGAGCGCGCCGCCGAGGATGTGCACCATGACCGCAAGCCCGTAGCCTTTGTGGCCGCCGACCACGTGTTCCCCGCCGAGGGGCGTGATGCCCCCCTCCGGTCGCTCGAAGACGTACTTGTACGCCTCCTCGGGGTCCGTCACCGGCTGGCCCTTGTCGTCGACGACCCAGCCCTCCGGCAGCGCTCGGTGATTGAGCTTGTAGACCTTCACCTTGCCGGCAGCGACCGTCGTCGTCGCCATGTCGAGCTGGAACGGCGGATTGCGCCTGGCCGGCGCCGCGAAGGCGAGAGGATTCGTGCCCATCACGGGCTCGGCGCCGAACGTCGGCACCATCGACACGCCGCGCGTGGCGGAGGTCACCATGCCGATCACGCCGCGGTCCGCGGCGATCCTCGAGTAGCAGCCCGCGGCGCCGAAGTGGTGCGAGTTGCAGACCGAGACGACAGCCACGCCGCTCTCGCGGCACTTGTCCACGGCGAGGGTCATCGCGTGCACGGAGACCGGATGGCCGAGCGACGCGTCCGCGTCGATCAGCGCAAAGGCCGGCCCCTCCCGCACCGTCTTGAAGATGGGCCGCATGTTGAGCCGGCCGGCGCGGAACTCCTTGTCGTAGGTCGGCAGCATCGAGATGCCGTGCGAGTCCACGCCGCGGAGATCGGTCTCGACCATCATCTCGGCCGTCGTGTCGGCGTGCGCGTCCGACATGCCCCAGGCACGGAAGACGGACACGAGCTGCCGCCGAATCTGCGGCGCGAGAACGCGTAGGGTCGCCATGGGTGCGCGCCTCACCGGAACGCGGGCGCGATCTCCGTGATGAAGCGGTCGAGGTCGCGACGCAGGTCGGGCAGCGGCCGGAACAGGCTCGGGATGAAGAGCACGCCGGCGCCGGCCGCCTGGAGCTGCTGGAGCTGCTCGCGGATCTGATCGGGCGTCCCGGCCAGACACGTGTCGCGCGCGTCGGCGGCGTGACGGCCCATGCGCGTCTCGATGGTCTTCGCGAGCTGCTCGACCTCGTCCTTCCGGTCGGTGATCAGCAGCGCCATGTTGACCGAGCGCGTGATCGTCTTCGGATCGCGCCCGACGGCGGCGCAGTGCGCTTCCAGAATTTTGCTCTTCCGCGCCAAGACTTGATGACCACCCCAGACGTTCCAGTGGTCGGCGTGGCGGGCGACGATGCGCAGCGTGACGCGCTCGCCGCCGCCGCCGATCATCAGCTCGGGGTGGGGCGTCTGCACCGGCTTGGGCTCGAGCGGAGCGTCCGAGAGCTGATAGTATCGGCCCTTGAAAGTGCTCCGGCGCTCGGTCCACAGCGACTTGATCACCTGACAGGCCTCGTCCAGCCGCTCCAGCCGCTCCCTCATCGTGTAGAAGGGAATGCCGTAGGCTTCGTGCTCGTTCTGCTGCCAGCCGGCGCCGAGCCCCAGCAGCAGCCGGCCGCCCGAGACGATGTCGACCTGGGCGGCCATCTTGGCGACTACCGCCGGGTGGCGGTAGGTATTGCCCAGCACGATGGTGCCGACGCGCAGGCGCGGCACCAGCGCGGCGAGCGCGCTGAGCGTGCTCCACGACTCGAGCATCGCGCCCTCCCGCTCCCTTGTGTTCGGCATGAAGTGGTCGGTGACGCAGGCGATGTCCCACCCCGACTTCTCGAGGTGTTGCCACAGCTCCAGCACGCCCGACCAGGTCTGGGCGCCCATGCTCGTGAACAGGCCGAAGCGCATATCCGTCTCCTCCCTCCCGCGTGGCGCACTATACTACCCGAGCCTTGGAACGGGCGGTCTCGTCGTGACGGACATGCGGGCGGGTCGGGCGGTCGTCGAGCTGCTCAAGGTCGAGCAGGTGCGACACATCTTCGGCATCGTCGGCGCGACCTTCCTCGACGTCCTCGACGTGCTCTACGACGACAAGAGCGTGGAATACATCAACGTGCGTCACGAGCAGGGCGCGGCGTTCATGGCCGACGGCCTCGCGCGCGTGTCCGGCTCACCGTCGGCGTGCCTCGTGACCGCGGGGCCCGGCGCGACGAACCTCATCACCGGAATCGCCGCGGCGCACGTCGCCCATTCCCCCGTCGTCGCGATCGCCGGTGGCCCGCCGTCGGACCACTACAACAAGGACGCGTTCCAGGAGTACGACCTGGTCGCCCTGTTCGCGCCGGTGACGAAGCTCGCGATCCGGATCGACTCGTCCGCGCGCATCCCGGAGATCTTCCGCCTGGCGCTGCGGACGGCGATGACGGGGCGCAAGGGGCCCGTCTTTCTCGACATTCCCCGCGACGTGCTGAATGACCAGACGATCGCGGTGGAGCTGGGCGAGCCGGGGACCTATCGTCCCCTCCACGGCCCGCCGCCGAGCCCCGAGGCGATCGGCGAGGCGGTGGAAGTCCTGCGCCGGGCGCAGCGTCCGCTGATGCTGGTGGGCGGCGGTGTGACGTGGGCCGGCGCGAACGACCTCGCACGCCAGCTCAGCGCCGACTTCGGGCTGCCGACGATCACCGCCTACGGCCGCAACGATGCGGTGCCGAACGACGACCCGCTCTACGTCGGCCCGCTCGGCCGCGCGGGCGCGACCGAGGCGGCCGGGGCGTGCCGGCGCGCCGACGTGCTCCTCGTCGTCGGCTCGCGCCTCGGGAACTTCACGTCGTTCTACGACGACCGCTACATCCAGCCGGGCACGCGTATCGTCCAGATCGACATCGACAGCCGCGACCTCGGGCGCCACTATCCCGTCGCCGTCGCGATCCAGGCGGATGCCGGACACGCGCTCGCCGCGCTCCGCGAGGCTCTCCGGCGCGCCGGCGTGAAGCCGACGTCCGACGCCTGGCGCAAGGAAGCCGCCGATCTCCGGGCGAAGCGGCGAGCCCGGCTCGACGCCGAGCGAGCCCTGTCCGCGCCCCCGCTCAAGCCACAGCGCGTGTACGCCGAGCTTCGTCCGGCGCTGCCGCCCGAGACGATCGTGGCGCTGGACGCCGGCGCCGCGCCCGCGTACGGCTACGACCGCCTGCACTTCGCCCACCCGCGGACGTTCCTGACGCCGCTCGACCTCGGCGGCCTCGGCTTCGCCTTCCCGGAGGCGCTCGGCGCCAAGCTCGCGCGTCCCGAGTCGCCCGTCCTCGCGATCCACGGCGACGGCGGCTTCCTGATGAACGTGCAGGAGCTGGAGACGGCCGTCCGCCACGGAATCAACGCCGTCACGCTCGTGATGAACAACAACGCCTGGGGCTCGGAAAAGGCGTACCAGAAGCACTTCTATGCCGAGCGCTACATCGGCGCCGACATCGGCAACCCGCGCTTCGACAAGCTCGCCGAGCTCTTCGGCGCGCGCGGCTACTACGTCGAGCACGCCGACCAGGTCGGTGACGTCGTGCGCGCGGCGCTCGCGTGCGGCAAGCCCGCGGTCGTCGAGATTCCCATCGACCCCGACGAGTTCCCCGTCCCCGCGACGAGCGCGCGACGGCGCGCGTAGTCCAAGGAGGCTTCCATGCACAACGGTATCGTGGCGACGCTGGCGGTGGCGCTGATATGGCTCGCCCTTCCCTACGGGGCGGACGCCGACGAGACGTGCAACTCGCCGTACATCGGCAAGCTGATCAAGGGGCAGGAAGACTACGTCTACGTCTGGGCTCTGGGCGTCGACGGGCTCGGCGACGGATCGGACAAGCTCGTGACCGTCGACGTGCACCCGAGATCCAAGAGCTACGGGACGATCGTTCACAGCGTGTCCGTCGGCTCCCGGGGCGAGGCTCACCACATGGGCTTCACCGACGACCGGCGCTTCCTCTGGGCCGGCGGCCTCGCGGAGGCCAAGATCTACGTCTTCGACATCGCCACCGACCCGGCCAAGCCGAAGCTCGTGAACACGATCGGTGATCTCGCCGACAAGACCGGCTACCTCGGGCCCCACACCTACTACGCGATGCCGGGCCGGATGTTGGTGCAGGCGCTCTCGAACACGAAGGACAAGGGCGGGGTCACCGGCATGGCGCTCTACAACAACAAGGGCGGGTTCATCACCTCGTACCCGATGCCGACCGACGGCGGGGGCGACGGGTACGGCTACGACATCGCCGTCAACCCGAAGAAGAACGTGCTCCTCACCTCGAGCTTCACGGGCTACACGAACTACATGCGGCCGCTGGGCGAGCTGGTCAAGGACGCCGAGGCGATGAAGCGCTTCGGGAACACGATGGTAGCGTGGGACCTCAAGGCCATGAAGCCGAAGCAGATCATGAGCGTCCCCGGCGCGCCGCTCGAGATCCGCTGGTCCCTGAACCCCAAGGACAACTGGGCGGTGACGGCCACCGCGCTCACCTCGAAGATCTGGCTCGTCAAGCCGGACGGCAAGGGCGGGTGGCAGGCGAAGGAAGTCGCGACGATCGCCGACCCGGCGAAGATCCCGTTGCCGGTCGACATCAGCATCACCCGTGATGGCAAGGGGCTCTGGGTCAACACCTTCATGGATGGCAAGACGCGGTACTTCGACCTGTCGAACCCGGAAGCGCCCAAGCAGACGTACGAGAAGGTCACCGGCAAGCAGGTCAACATGATCTCGCAGAGCTGGGACGGCAAGCGCGTCTACATCACTTCGTCGTTGCTCGCCAACTGGGACAAGGGCGGCGACGACAACGAGCAGTTCCTGCGCGGCTTCGTGTGGGACGGAAAGGACCTCAAGCCGGCGTTCGAGATCGACTTCAACAAGGAGAAGATCGGTCGCGCCCACCACATGAAGCTGGGCTCGAAGGCCCTGCGCGCCGGGCCGTGAGACGCGGCGCAGGCGTCGCCGGCGCGACGCTGCTGGCGTGGCTCGCCTGCGCGCCCGCGGCTCCTGGACACCGGGTCGAGCCGCCGCCGGCGCTCGACTTCGACCCGCCGCCGGCGGGCAGTTACACGCTCCATCGCATCATGCCGGCTCCGGACGGCGAGGTGCTCGGCACGAACGGTCGCGCGCAGCGCCTGTCGGTGTTCACGCGCGATTCCATCACGCTCCTCGGCTTCATCTACACCACATGCGTCGACCCCGAGGGTTGTCCGCTCGCGTATCGGGTCTTCGACACGCTCAAGGAGGCCATCGGCGCCGCGCCGCCGCTGCAGGGTCGCGTGCGCTTCGTGACGCTGTCGTTCGACCCGGCGCGAGACTCGCCCGCGGTGATGCGTCGGTACGCCGGCAGCCGCCTCCGGGACGACGGCGAAGGGGTGCGCTGGTACTTCCTCACGACGCGCTCGGCGCGCGAGCTGATGCCGCTGGTCGAGGGGTTCGGTCAGGACGTCCGCTTCACGATCGACCGGTCGACGGGGCAGCCGCGACGCGAGCTCTCGCACGTCCTCAAGGTGTTCTTGATCGACCGCGCCGGCTTCATCCGGGAGATCTACAGCTCGACGTTCCTGCACCCGAAGACGATCCTGAACGACATCGAGACGCTCCTCCTGGAGGAGCGCGCGGCGCGCTGAAGCCGTTCATCGGCACCATCATATTGACAATATCGGGCTCTGCGGTGCTCCATACATAACCCTCTATGAGCACCCAACCACCGAGCCCCGAGCACGTGACCGTCGAGAGGTTCGCCGTGGCGCAATCCGTGCGCCGCGTGGAAGACCCGCGGCTCCTACGCGGCCTCGGCCGCTACTCCGACGACGTCGACCTGCCGCGCCAGGCCCACGCCGTCGTCGTGCGAACCGTCCACGCCCACGCGCGCATCGGAGCCATCGACACCTCCGCGGCGCAGAAGGCACCCGGCGTGCTCGCCGTCTTCACCGGCGCCGATCTCGCCGCCGACGGCCTCGGCAACCTGCCGACCGACACGACCCGCAAGCGTGGGGACGGATCCCCCGCGTTCCCCACGCCGCGCCCGGCCCTGGCGCGCGATCGCGTGCGTCACGTCGGCGATCCCGTCGCCCTCGTCGTGGCCGAGACGCGCGCGCAGGCGGCCGACGCGGCGGCCCTCGTCGCCGTCGCCTACGAGCCGCTGCCCGCCGTCGCGTCCACCGCCGGCGCAGCACGTCCGGACGCGCCGCTCGTGTGGGACGAAGCGCCCGACAACGTCGCCTTCGTCTGGCAGGCCGGCAAGGCCGACGCCGTCGCCCAGGCCTTCGCGCGCGCCGCGCACGTCACGCGGCTGCCGTTCGTCGTGACGCGCGTGGCCGCGGCGCCGCTCGAGCCGCGCGCCGCCGCCGGCGAGTACGACCGCCGCGCGGAGCGCTACACCCTGCACACCGGGATCCAGCATCCGCACGGGCTGCGCACGCTCCTCGCCGAGCGCGTCTTCCGCGTGCCCCAGAGCCGGCTCCGCGTGATCACCGGCGAGGTCGGCGGCAGCTTCGGCATGCGCAGCGGTGTGTACCCGGAGCACGTGCTCGTGCTGTGGGCGGCCCGGCGCCTGGGGCGCCCGGTGAAGTGGACCTCGGACCGGCGCGAGGGCTTCGTCACCGACGAGCACGGGCGCGACAATGTCACCACGGCCGAGCTCGCCCTCGACGCCGATGGCAGGTTCCTGGCGCTGCGCGTCGCCATCACGCTCAACGTCGGCGCCTACTTCACGCCGCGCAGCGCAGGCCCGGGGACGAACAACGTCGGCGGCGTCGCCGGCGTCTACACGACGCCGGCCATCCACGTCCAGACGACCGGCGTGTACACGAACACGACCCCGACCGGCCCCTACCGCGGCGCCGGCAGGCCCGAGGCCACGTATGCGATCGAGCGCGTGATCGACCTGGCCGCGAGCGAGCTCTCCGTCGATCCGATCGAGCTGCGCCGTCGGAACCTCATCCCGCCGTCGGCCATGCCGTTCAAGACCGGTCTCGTCTTCACGTACGACTGCGGCGACTTCCCGCGCGTGCTGGACATGGGCCTGAAGCTCGCCGACTACAACGGGTTCGCGGCGCGGCGCGCGGAGGCGCGCGCGCGTGGCAAGCTGCGCGGCATCGGTCTCGCCAATCCCATCGAGGTCGCCGGGGGCCCGTACACCGCCGTCAACCCCGACACGGCCGCGCTGCGCGTGAACGCCGACGGCTCCGTCTCGCTCTTCACCGGGTCCACGTCGATGGGGCAGGGCAACGAGACGGCCTTCACGCAGATCGTGAGCGACCGGCTCGGCGTGCCACCTTCGCTGATCAAGGTCTTCTGGGGCGACAGCGACGCGCTCGACGCCGGCCGCGGCAACGGCGGCTCGGGCGCGCTGAGCGTCGGCGGCTCCGCCGTGCTGCGCGCGACGGAAAAGATCATCGAGCGCGGTCGGCGCATCGCCGCGCATCTCCTCGAGGCCGCGCCGGCCGACGTCGCCCTGCGCGACGGCCGCTTCACGGTGGCCGGTACGGACAAGGGCGTGACGCTCGACGCCGTCGCGCGCGCCGCCTACGTGCCGCGGCAGCTGCCGCCGGGACTCGAGTCCGGCTTCAGCGAGACCGCGTCCTTCATGCCGCCCGCGGTCACCTTCCCGAACGGCACCCACGTGTGCGAGGTCGAGATCGACGAAGAAACGGGCGTGCTCCGTGTCAAGCGGTACACCGTCGTGGACGACGTCGGGCGCATGGTGAATCCGATGCTCGTCAAGGGGCAGATCCACGGCGGCATCGCGCAGGGACTTGGTCAGGCGCTCTTCGAGGAGCTCGTGTACGAGCCCACCACGGGACAGCTCCTCGCCGGCTCATTCATGGACTACGCGATGCCGCGGGCGGACGACCTGCCGTCGTTCGAGGTCGACTCGCACGCGGTGCCGACGCAGATGAACCCGCTCGGCGCCAAGGGCGTCGGCGAGGCGGGCACGGTGGGGGCGCTGCCCGCGCTGATGAACGCCGTGAGCAACGCGCTGGCGCCGCTCGGCGTGCGCCACGTCGACATGCCGGTCACGCCCGAACGCATCTGGCGCGCGATCCGCGAGGGAAAGCGCGATGCCTGAGCCGAGACGTTTCCGTGTCTTGGTGGCGACCGACGGGTCGGAGCACGCCCGGGCCGCCATCACGACGGCGCTCACGTTTCCCTGGCCGTCGGGGACGGCCGCGCGCGCCGTCATCGCGCAGCGTTCGCCGTGGAGCATCGCTCGCCCGCAGTACGTGCGTGATGCCCTGAACCGACACCTGGACCGCACGGCGGCGGGTGCCCGGCGCGCGTTGCGCCGGCGGTGGCCGAACGCCGACGT